>NZ_JACDCU010000570.1 GCF_013817365.1 Methylibium sp.
GGTGCGCGACCTGCCCGAAGCACGCGCGTTCTACGGCGACCTCCTGGGTTGCCCGGAAGGCCGAAGCTCTCCGAGCTGGATCGACTTCGACTTCTACGGTCACCAGATCGTCGCTCACCTGTCGCCAGAGGAATGCGGCCACCGCAACACCAGCGAAGTGGATGGCGAGGCGGTGCCGGTGCGTCATTTCGGCGCGATCCTGTCGATGGCCGATTGGGACAGCATGGCCGCCAAACTCGAGGCGGCCGGAACGCGCTTCCTGATCGAGCCGCAGGTGCGTTTCAAGGGCCAGGCCGGTGAGCAGGCCACGATGTTCTTTCTCGACCCCTCCGGCAACGCACTGGAGTTCAAGGCCTTCGGGGACCTCGGCCAGGTCTTTGCCAAGTAGCACCGGCGCGACGAGCCGCGACCGCCCTCGCCTTCATTGGCGCGACAGCCCGCAGTTCAAGGTCTCGTCCAGCAGCAGCGCCCGTGCGCGCTGCAGTTCCGTGCTCTGCAGAACGTCGATCGGGAATGCCGCCGAGCGCGCCCGCTCGGCGAACCCGGCATCGAGCACGCCCGCCTCGCCCAACTGCCGCAGCGAGTAGCCCGCCTCGATGGGGCAGGACTTCACCACCATCAGCCGCTCGGCGTGCAGCCGATGAGCGAGCCATAGCGCCAGGCTGTCGGCGCTGACGCCCCAGTGCGTGAGTTCGTCCGGCGCCTCGCGCAGCAAGTCGAGCGGCAGCCACACCGCGGCGCGGCCGTGCTGCAGCACCGTGCGCAGCAGCGCTTCGCCAGTGGCGATCTGTAATGCGGGGCACAGGGCCTGCATCATCAGCCCTGTCTGCGCCATGCCGAGCACGGCCATGTTGTGGGCGGCCAGATCGTCGAACTGCCACCGGGCCTGCGCTTGCCGAGCCTGATCGGCAAAGGCGCCGCCGCCCGGCACGACGATCACGCGGCCGCCTCCGCATTCGGCCAGCAGCGACAGCCAGCGCGGCAGCGCGGCGTCGAGGCCGAGGCTGCCGCCGAGTTTGACGACCCACATCAGCCGGGCTTCCCGTCGCGCCCGACCGAGGCGCACAGCAAGGCGACGGCCGCGCTCGGCGCCGCGACCTGCACGCGGCGCGCAAGCGCTGCAGTGGCTTGGAGTGAGCGGGGCACAAGCGCTGCCTCGACTTCGAATGGCAGCGACGTCAACGCGGGTCCGGTCCGAGACGGCATCAGCGCCGCTTGCTCCGGCTGCCGAGCGAGCGTCGCGTCGGCAGCCCGGGATGTCGCCGCGCCGGGCTGGGGCGCCGCGACCGCGAGCGATGCGAACGCGAGCCAGGGCCGCCTCAGCGACGCGGCCAGCGCCGCCGCCAGAAAGTCGCCGCAGCCGGCAGCGATGAGCGGCGCATCGACAGGCAGCGCAGCCTGCTCGATCACTTTTGCAAGATTGCGGCGCAACTCGTGCAGTTGCGCTTCGCGCCATGCGTAGGCCAAGCTCAGCCAATCGTCATCACCTGCGTCGCGCGCATCCAGGCCGATCATGCGTGCGAGGCGTTGCCGGCTGGCCGGCAGGTCCTTGGGCGCACCGTCGGCGCTGGGCTGCAGGTCGTGCGCCGGGTCGAGTTCGCCGGTCAGGCGGTACACGTCGGCGCTGGTCGCGAAAAACTCGTTCATCACGTTGACGCTGCGTCCCTTGAAGGCGATGCGCGGCGCCAGTGCGCACAAGGGCGTGCGCACCACGCCGTGATAGACCAGCTCGCCGCTGGCCAGCCGCTCGGCGTCGCTGCGGGCCTGCACCGCCACGCGGCCGCTGCGCAAGGCGATCACGTCGGTGGTGGTGCTGCCGACGTCGACCAGCACGCCGTCCGGGACTTGCTGCGCGGCCCACTGAGCGGTGGCGAGCCAGTTGACCGAAGCGATGGCGTGCCACTGCGCGGCCACCTCGGCCGTTTCGCACCAGCGGCTCGCGCCCGGCTCCGCCTCGCCGGCATAAAAGCGCAGCGGGCCCTCGAGCGTCGCGGCCAGCTCGGCGGCCAGTGCGTTGACGCCCGCCTCGCGGTGCTCGAACAGATCGACCATCTCGCCGGTCATCGTGATCGCGTGCAGGGCGCCGCGGCTGGCCGGCCAGCGCTCGGCGGCGGCGGCGAGCGCGGTGCGCAGGTGCGGCAGTCCCTGCCACAGCGGGCAGGCCCACTC
>NZ_JACDCU010000014.1 GCF_013817365.1 Methylibium sp.
CCGATTAGGCGCGACAGCATCAGACCCATGAAGAACGTGAATCCGAGCAGCAGCGCGACGCCGATGCCTGAATTCTTGAACTTCTCGATCGCGAAGAAGAAGCCGAAGGCAATGCCCATGAACAGCAGGAATCCGATGAACGGACTGCCGGCGAAGAAGCTGAAGCCGGTGCTCACGCCGACCCAGGCTCCGAACACTGTCGGCACGAGAGACAGGGCAAGCAGCCAGTAGGTGTTGCGCAGCACGCGATTGCGCTGCTCGCTAACAGCGCCGGCACCGAGGTAGCCGGTCTGCAGGGTTTCGTTCATCAGAACCTCCTTGTAAGTAGCACCGCCCGATTGGAGCGACTGAGGGAATTCTAGTTCCGGTCTGCGCGTGCTGTTGCAAGCCGTCGCTCGAGCGCCAACCTCAGATCACCAGCGCGGCTGGCCGACTCGACCTCCGCCGCTATAAAGTGCGGGCTTTCCACTGTTGGTCAAGGCGCCATGCACACCAAACCCTGTCTTTCCCTGTCCGATATCAAGCGCGTCGCCGCCGCTGCCGAAGCGCAGGCGCTGGCCAACCAGTGGCCGGTGACGATCGCGATCGTCGATGACGGCGGTCACCTGCTGTGGCTGCAGCGCCTGGATGGCGCTGCACCCGCTTCCGCACACATCGCACCAGCCAAGGCGCATACGGCGGCTGTCGGGCGCCGTGAGAGCCGCATCTACGAGGAAATGATCAACCAGGGCCGCGTTTCCTTCCTGAGCGCACCGATCCTGCACGGCATGCTGGAGGGCGGCGTGCCGATCATCGTGGAAGGGCACTGCGTCGGCGCTATCGGAGTCAGTGGCGTGAAATCGAACGAGGACGTGCAGATTGCACGGGCCGGCTTGGCAGCCTTGGGCTGAGCATCCTTACCGGCTCCGCTTGGGCCTTCCGAGGGGTGGCCGGGCGGGCCAGCACCCAGCATGCCCCAATGATCACAACCGGCAGGCTGGCGAGCCACCACATTGGATTTCACGCCCGGGCCAGCGTCAGTACGTGCAGCCCCGTGCCGTGGGCCGCGGCGCCGCAAGACGAGCCTTCCCGCGCATCGTCGAATACTGCCCGGGCGCAGTCTCCGCATCGGCCACAACCGGTCGCCACTCCCGTGCTGAACTGCAATTCATCGAAGCTGTCGCAGGCCACGGCATGGCGTTCAATGTCACGGTGAGAGATGCGGTGGCAAACGCAGACGATCATGGCGCGGTAGTCCGGCGGAAGAGGGAACGAACGGACTATAAATAGGAATGATTCGTACTTCAACACCCACGTTGCAGTAAAGGATTTCCTGGCTCGCTTGAATCTGTTGAATGGATGGCTTAGCCGTCCACTTCGCCCATCTGCGACTGAAGGTAGTTCTGGACGCCCACCTGGTCGACCAGGCCGAGCTGGGTTTCAAGGAAGTCGATGTGCTCCTCGGTGTCGTCGAGGATGTCCTGCAGCACTTCACGCGAGACGTAGTCGCGCACGGTCTCGCAATGAGCGATGCCGTCCTTGATGGTGGCCTGGGCGCCGCGCTCGAGCCCGAGGTCGCTGCGCAGCGCCTCGATCAGGTCCTCCCCGATCATGAGCTTGCCGAGATCCTGCAGATTGGGCAAACCATCCAGCATGAGGATGCGGTCCATCAGCCGGTCGGCGTGCTTCATTTCGCCGATCGACTCCTCGTACTCCTTCTTGGCGAACTTGTCGTAGCCCCAGTGCTTCATAAGCCGGTAGTGCATGAAGTACTGGTTGATCGCCGTCAGTTCGTTCTTGAGCTGCGCGTTGAGGTGAGCAATGACCTGGGCGTCGCCTTGCATGAGAGTCTCCTTTGAGGGGTGAGGCCGAGTCCCCGGCAAAATCGCCGCAGGCAATGGCGGCGGTGTGGCGGGAGTGGCTGGCTATAATTTACAGGTTTACCCGCATCATCCTGCCCGCGCCTACTCTTTCGCCCAGAGGCCGCTCTGTCTGTCCCTTCGGAAGACCCCGACCGACGCTGCTCCAGCGCCGAGTTCGGCGCGCGCAACAACGGAGAATCCCGTGCTGCCCGACCTGCCTTCCGCCCTTCTCGTACTCGCAGACGGCACGGTGTTTCAAGGAACCTCGATCGGCGCTGCCGGCCACACGGTCGGCGAGGTGGTGTTCAACACCTCGCTCAGCGGTTATCAGGAAATCCTCACCGACCCGAGTTACGCGCTGCAGATCGTCACGCTGACCTACCCGCACATCGGCAACACCGGCGTCAATGACGAGGACGTGGAGGCGGGCAAGGTGCATGCCGCCGGCCTGGTGATCCGCGATCTCCCGCAGGTCGAATCGAACTTCCGCAGCACGCGCAGTCTCGGCAAGTATCTGCGCGACGAGGGGACCGCGGCCATCGCCGACATCGACACGCGCCGGCTCACCCGCTTGCTGCGCACCCGCGGCGCGCAGAACGGCTGCATCCTGGCGCTGCCGAGCGGCGTGTCGGTGACTCAGGCGCATGTCGACGATGCCTTGGCCAAAGCGAAGGCCGCACCGAACATGGCCGGCCTCGATCTTGCCAAGGTGGTCAGTACCGCCATGCCCTATGCGTGGACAGAGACCGAATGGGCCCTCGGCAGCGGTTGCGGCACTCAGCGCGAGCCGCGCTTTCACGTGGTGGCCTACGACTACGGCGTCAAGCGCAACATCCTACGCATGCTGGCCAGCCGAGGCTGCCAGATCACGGTGGTGCCAGCGCGCACGCCGGCCTCCGAAGCGCTGCTGCTCAAACCGGACGGCATCTTCCTGGCCAACGGCCCGGGCGATCCCGAGCCCTGCGATTACGCCATCGAGTCCACACGCGAACTGGTCGAGCGCGGCCTGCCGACTTTCGGCATCTGCCTGGGGCACCAGATCATGGCGCTGGCCTCGGGCGCCAAGACCTTCAAGATGAAATTCGGCCACCACGGCGCCAACCATCCGGTGAAGGACCTCGACAGCGGCCGTGTCTGCATCACCAGTCAGAACCACGGCTTCGCGGTCGACGAGAGCACGCTGCCGGCCAACCTGCGGACGACGCACGTGAGCCTGTTCGACGGCACGCTGCAAGGCCTGGCCCGCACCGACAAACCCGCCTTCTGCTTTCAGGGCCATCCCGAGGCCTCGCCCGGCCCGCACGACATCGGCTACCTGTTCGACCGCTTTATTGCGCTGATGGAAAAGAACTGACATGCCCAAGCGCACCGACCTCCAGAGCATCCTCATCATCGGCGCCGGCCCGATCGTCATCGGCCAAGCCTGCGAGTTCGACTATTCCGGCGCCCAGGCCTGCAAAGCGCTGCGCGAGGAAGGCTTTCGCGTCGTCCTCGTCAACAGCAATCCGGCGACGATCATGACCGACCCGGAAATGGCCGACGCCACCTACATCGAGCCGATCACCTGGCAGGTGGTCGAGAAGATCATCGCCAAGGAACGGCAGGCCCGGCCCGACGAGAAAATGGCGGTGCTGCCCACGATGGGCGGCCAGACCGCGCTTAACTGCGCGCTCGATCTTCACAAGCACGGCGTGCTGGCCAAGTACGGCGTCGAGATGATCGGCGCCAACGAGCACGCCATCGAGAAAGCCGAAGACCGCCTCAAGTTCAAGGACGCCATGACCGGCATCGGTTTGGCGTCGGCCAGGAGCGGTATCGCGCACTCCATGGACGAGGCGCTCGAGGTGCAGCGGCGCATCACCAAGGACATCGGCGGCTCCGGCTTTCCGATGGTCGTGCGCCCCAGCTTCACGCTCGGCGGGACTGGCGGCGGCATCGCCTACAACCCGGAAGAGTTCGAGGAGATCTGCAAGCGCGGGCTGGACCTTTCGCCGACCAAGGAACTGCTCATCGAGGAGTCGCTGATCGGCTGGAAGGAATACGAGATGGAAGTGGTCCGCGACAAGGCGGACAACTGCATCATCGTGTGTTCGATCGAGAACCTCGACCCGATGGGCATCCACACGGGCGATTCGATCACCGTGGCCCCCGCGCAAACCCTGACCGACAAGGAATACCAGCTGCTTCGCAATGCCTCGATCGCGATCCTGCGCGAGATCGGCGTCGACACCGGCGGCTCCAACGTGCAGTTCTCCATCAACCCCGAGAACGGCCGCATGGTCGTGATCGAGATGAACCCGCGCGTGAGCCGCAGCTCGGCTCTGGCCTCCAAGGCGACGGGCTTTCCGATCGCCAAGGTGGCCGCCAAGCTGGCCATCGGCTACACACTCGACGAGCTGAAGAACGACATCACCGGCGGCGCCACGCCGGTCTCGTTCGAGCCGAGCATCGACTACGTGGTCACGAAGATTCCGCGCTTCGCGTTCGAGAAATTCCCGGCCGCCGATTCGCGCCTGACGACGCAGATGAAGTCGGTGGGCGAGGTCATGGCCATGGGCCGTACCTTTCAAGAGAGCTTCCAGAAGGCGCTGCGCGGCCTGGAGACAGGCATCGACGGTCTCGACGAGCGCAGCACCGACCGCGAAGAGATCGTTCAGGAGATCGGCGAGGCGGGGCCGGAGCGCATCTTGTTCGTGGCGGATGCCTTTCGCATCGGCATGAGCCGCAAGGAGATCTTCGAAGAGACGGCGATCGACCCCTGGTTCCTGGCGCAGATCGAGCAGCTCGTGCAGGCCGAGACCGCGCTCAGGGGTCGAAGCCTCGCGGGGTTGAGCAAGGACGAACTCCGTTTTCTCAAGCGCAAGGGCTTCTCCGACAAGCGCCTGGCCAAGCTGCTGGTCACGAACCAGCACGCGGTGCGCGCTGCGCGGCATGCGTTGGGCGTGCGCCCGGTCTACAAGCGTGTGGACACCTGCGCGGCGGAATTCGCGACGCAGACCGCCTATCTGTATTCGACCTACGACGAAGAGTGCGAGGCCGAGCCGACCTCTGCCAAGAAGATCATGGTGCTCGGCGGCGGGCCCAACCGCATCGGCCAGGGCATCGAGTTCGACTACTGCTGCGTGCATGCCGCGCTGGCCCTGCGCGAGGACGGTTACGAGACCATCATGGTCAACTGCAACCCGGAGACGGTTTCGACCGACTACGACACCTCGGACCGCCTCTATTTCGAGCCGGTGACCCTGGAGGATGTGCTCGAGATCGTCGACAAGGAAAAGCCCGTCGGCGTGATCGTGCAGTACGGCGGTCAGACGCCACTCAAGCTCGCGCTCGATCTCGAACGCGCGGGCGTGCCGATCGTCGGCACCAGCCCCGACAGCATCGACATCGCCGAAGACCGGGAGCGCTTCCAGCAGCTGTTGCACACGCTGGGCCTAAAACAGCCACCGAACCGCATCGCGCGCACCGAGGAACAGGCGCTCGTGCTGGCGCAGGAGATCGGCTATCCGCTGGTCGTGCGGCCGAGCTATGTGCTCGGCGGCCGCGCCATGGAGATCGTGCATGGCGACAAGGACTTGGAGCGCTACATGCGCGAAGCGGTCAAGGTCAGCGAGAAGTCGCCCGTGCTGCTCGACCGCTTTCTCGACGATGCGGTCGAGGTCGACGTCGACTGCATCAGCGACGGCGAGCAGGTGATGATCGGCGCCATCATGGAGCACATCGAGCAGGCGGGCGTGCACTCCGGCGACTCGGCGTGTTCGCTGCCGCCCTACGCGCTGAGCGAGCGTCTACAGGACGAACTGCGCCGGCAGACTGCTGCGATGGCCAAGGCATTGAAGGTGGTCGGCCTGATGAACGTGCAGTTCGCCATTCAGGGCGAGGGCGATGACGCGGTCGTCTATGTGCTCGAGGTCAATCCGCGTGCCTCGCGCACCGTGCCTTTCGTGTCCAAGGCGACGGGCCAGCCGCTGGCCAAGATCGCGGCGCGCTGCATGGTCGGTCAGAAGCTCAGCACTCAGAAGGCGCTCGGCGGAAGGCCCCCGCGCGAGACGGTGCCGCCGTACTTCAGCGTCAAGGAGGCGGTGTTTCCGTTCAACAAGTTCCCTGGCGTCGACCCGATCCTCGGCCCGGAGATGCGCTCGACCGGCGAAGTCATGGGCGCGGGGCGCAGCTTCGGCGAGGCCATGCTAAAGAGCCAGCTCGGGGCGGGCTCGAAGCTGCCGGGCAAGGGCGTGGTGTGCATCACCGTCAAGAATGCCGACAAGGCCCGCGCGGTCGTGGTGGCCAGAGAACTCGTCGCGCTCGGCTTCCAGATTGCGGCGACCAAAGGCACGGCGGCGTCGTTTGCGGAGGCGGGCGTGGCAGTGAAGACGGTCAACAAGGTCAAGGACGGCCGGCCGCACATCGCCGACATGATCAAGGCCGGCGAGATCCAGCTCGTGTTCACCACGGTGGACGAAACGCGCACCGCGATCGCTGACTCGCGCTACATCCGCACGGCGGCGATCGCGAACCGCGTCAGCTACTACACCACCATGGCGGGTTGCGAGGCGGCAGTCGAAGCGCTCAAGCACCAGGACGACTTGACCGTACTTTCGCTGCAGGAATTGCACGCGCAACTCCACTAAACTGCAGGCTCGATGCGGCCGCCCCGGAATCCGGGGCGGCTGACTTTTTTGAGACCGACGTTTTCGAGAGACAGCCATGGCTACCACCATCCCGCTCACCCTGCGCGGCGCCGAAAAATTGAAGGATGAGCTGCAGCGGCTCAAGTCCGTGGAGCGCCACGCCGTGATCCAGGCCATCGCCGAAGCGCGCGCTCAGGGCGATCTGTCGGAGAACGCCGAGTACGAGGCGGCCAAAGACAAGCAGGGCTTCATCGAAGGCCGCATCGCCGAGATCGAAAGCAAGATGGCAGCCGCGCAGATCATCGACCCGCAGGCGCTCGAGGCCGGCGGCAAGGTGGTTTTCGGCGCCACGGTCGATCTCGAGGACGAGGCCTCCGGTGAGGCGGTGACTTACCAGATCGTCGGCGACGACGAGGCCGACCTGAAGCAAGGTCTCGTCTCGGTCAGCTCGCCGATCGCCCGCGCCATGATCGGCAAGGAGGCCGGCGAGGTCGCCGAATTCCAGGCACCGGGCGGTGTGCGCCGCTACGAGATCGTCGAGGTGCGTTACCAGTGAGCCCGGCGCAGCCCGGTGGTCTTGGCGGACGCCTCCGCCGGCTGTTGCCGGCCCTGTGGCTGGGCGTTCTGCTGGCCATTGCGCTGATCGCAGCCCCGAGCCTGTTTGCCTTGCTCGAGCGTGCCGCGGCCGGCCGGGTGGCCGGTCGGCTGTTTGCCGTCGAGGCGCAACTCAGTCTTGCCTTGTGCATCGCCCTCGGGCTGATTGAGCGCCAGCGTGCTTCGCTGCGGGCTGCCGCTGCTCAAGGTTCGCGAATCAGCGCCGAACTGCTGCTGGTGCTGGGGGCGCTGTTCTGCACGGTGTTCGGCCAGTTCGCGCTGCAGCCGATGATGGAGGCTGCCCGCGCCGGCCAAGGTCGGTGGTCCTTCGGGGCTCTGCATGCCGTCTCGATCGGCTTTTACGGCTTCAAGACGTTGCTCGTTGCTGCGTTGGCCTGGCGAGGCGCGCGGTCATGACCCCTGCCCGCGCTGGCACATGCCGCAATGCGCGGAAAACCTGCAGCTGGAGGCCCGCCATCCGCCATTTGCGGCGGCAGCCCGTTCGCCTTCGCCCTTCGCTGAGGAGCTGAGAGCCATGAGCGACACCGGGAATCCGCGCGCCCGAACGCTGTCCGGCATTTTTTTAGCAGGCTTGATCGCAGCGCTGCCACTCGCCGCCACGGTGCTGGTCGTCGTGTGGGTGCTGCGGCTTCTGTTCGACTACGTCGGGCCGGGCAGCTTCATCGGGCAGTTGTTGGTCGCCCTCGGCCTGCGCGGCGCGGGCTCAGAGGTGGTGGGCTACCTGATCGGCGTGGCGATCGTGCTGCTGGCGATCTTCGCGCTTGGGCTGCTCGTGCAGACCAAGCTACGCAACTGGCTCGGACGCACGACCAATGCCCTCGTGCAGCGCATTCCGGTCGTGCGCAACATCTACAGCCTTGTCGAGCGTTTCGTCGGCCTGCTCTCGACACGAGAGACGGGAGGGCTGCAATCGATGCGCCCGGTGTGGTGCCACTTCGGCGGCCCCGGCGGCGTGGCGGTGCTCGGCCTGCTGTCGTGCGCCGAGCCGATCTTGCTGAACGGCGCGCTTTTTCATGCGGTGCTCCTGCCGACCTCGCCGGTGCCCGTGGGCGGCGGGCTGCTGTATGTGCCGCAGGCCTGGGTGACGCCAGCCGAGATCGGCATCGAGGCGCTCACCAGCATTTACGTGTCGATGGGCGTGACCTCGACGCAGCACCTGCCGACGGCGTCGTCAGTGGCGTGATTCAGGTACCGCCGCCACCCTTTTTGCTGCTGGCCACGCGCCGCTTCGCGCGCTTGACGATGCCCCCTGCCGTCAGCCGCTGGTTGCCCAGTACCGTCAGCTTCTTCACCTGAGCGCGGTGGTTGCCGCTCTTCGAGAACTTCAGGATCTTCACCGTCCGCGGCCCAGCTTTTCGCTTCGCGTCCTCGACTTTCAGCTTGGGCGGGACCGGCCGCCACAGCACCAGCAGCTTGCCGATGTGCTGGATCGGGGCGGCACCGAGTTGATCGCACAGGCTGGCGAACAAGGCCTCGCGGCTTTGGCGCTCGTCGGAGAAGACGCGCACCTTGATCAGTCCGTGCGCCGAAAGGCCGGCGTCGGCCTCCTTGAGCACCGCGGGTGTCAGGCCCTCGGCGCCGACCATGACGACCGGATCGAGGTGGTGCGCTTCGGCGCGGTGCGCCTTGCGCTCGGCAGGCGTGAGTGAAAGGGCAGGCATGCCCCTATTATCGATCGCAGATGAAGACAAACACCAAGAGCAAGAAGGTCAACAAGGCTTGGCTGAACGACCATGTCAACGACACCTATGTGAAGCTGGCGCGCAAGGAGGGCTACCGCGCTCGGGCCGCGTACAAGCTCAAGGAAATTGACGAGGCGCTGGGGTTGATCCGCCCCGGGCAGTTGGTGGTCGACCTGGGCGCCGCTCCGGGCGCCTGGAGCCAGTACCTGCGGCGCCGCTTCGCGCCCGCGAAGGCCGGCTCGGGCGGTGCGGCGGTCGGCGAGCTCGACGGCACGATCATTGCGCTCGACTTGGCCGAACTCGAGCCGATCGAGGGGGTGCGCTTCATCCAGGGCGATTTTCACGAGCCAGCCACTTTGGCCGAGCTGGAAGTTGCATTGGGCGGCCGGGCGGTCGACGTCGTTGTTTCCGACATGGCGCCCAACCTGTCGGGCATCGCCGCTTCAGACTCGGCACGCATGGCGCTGCTGATCGAACTGGCGGTCGAGTTCGCCTTGGTCAACCTCAAGCCGACGGGGGCCTTGGTCTGCAAGGTTTTCCATGGCAGTGGGCACAGCCAGCTGGTCGAGCTGTTCAAGAAGAGCTTTCGCGTCGTCAAGCCCATCAAGCCAAAAGCTTCCCGCGACAAATCAGCCGAAACCTTTTTGGTCGGCATCGGTCCCAAGAAGGCGTGAAAACCCGGTCGAAACAAAACGCCGAGGTCGGCAAGACCTATCACCGACCATGGCAAAGCCGATCGGACGAAGGGGTTGACTCGACTAAACTCGTCCGCACTTGTCCGTAGATGTAGGAAATTTTCTTGCAGCAAATGTTCAACGCCCTTTGTGGGCGAGATTCGGTGGAGGAGACGCGGTGAACAATCAATGGTTCTCAAAGGTCGCTGTTTGGCTGGTCATCGCCTTGGTCCTGTTCACGGTGTTTAACCAGTTCAACCGTACCGCCACGGCTGGCGCACAGATCGGATATTCCGACTTTCTGGAAGAAGTGCGTACCAATCGCATTGCTGCGGTCACCTTGCAGGAAAGCGGCAGCGGCGCGACCGATATCCGCGCGCAAACCACCGACGGCAAGACGCTGCGCACCACGGCGACCTATCTCGACCGAGGCCTCGTGGGCGACCTGATCGACAACGACGTAAAGTTCGACGTGAAGCCGCGTGAAGAACAGTCGATCCTCATGAGCATTTTGCTCAGCTGGGGCCCGATGCTGCTGCTGATCGGCGTGTGGATCTACTTCATGCGGCAGATGCAGGGCGGCGGCAAGGGCGGCGCTTTCAGCTTCGGCAAATCGAAGGCGCGCATGCTCGACGAAGCGAACAACACCACGACCTTCCAGGACGTTGCCGGTTGCGACGAAGCCAAGGAAGAGGTCAAGGAACTGGTCGATTTCCTCAAGGACCCGCAAAAGTTCCAGAAGCTCGGCGGACGGATTCCGCGCGGGGTGTTGCTGGTCGGCCCTCCTGGCACCGGCAAGACCTTGCTCGCCAAGGCAATCGCGGGCGAGGCCAAGGTGCCGTTCTTCAGCATCTCGGGTTCCGACTTCGTTGAAATGTTCGTCGGCGTCGGCGCGGCCCGCGTGCGTGACATGTTCGACCAAGCCAAGAAGAACGCACCCTGCATCATTTTCATTGACGAAATCGACGCGGTCGGCCGCCACCGTGGTGCCGGCCTCGGTGGAGGCAACGACGAGCGAGAGCAGACCCTGAACCAGATGCTGGTCGAGATGGACGGCTTCGAGACCAACGTCGGCGTGATCGTCATGGCTGCGACCAACCGGCCCGATATTCTCGATCCGGCCCTGCTGCGCCCCGGCCGCTTCGACCGCCAGGTTTATGTGACCTTGCCCGACGTTCGCGGCCGCGAACAGATCCTAAACGTGCACACACGCAAGGTGCCGATCGGCCAGGACATCCGCGCCGACATACTGGCGCGCGGCACGCCGGGCTTCTCGGGCGCTGATCTGGCCAATCTGGTGAATGAGGCGGCGCTGTTCGCTGCGCGACGCAGCGCGCGCGTGGTCGAGATGGTCGACTTCGAGAAGGCCAAGGACAAGATCATGATGGGCCCCGAGCGCAAGTCCATGGTCATGCCGGAGGAAGAGCGCAAGAACACGGCCTATCATGAGTCGGGACACGCCCTGGTTGCCCGGCTGATGCCCAAGACCGACCCCGTGCACAAGGTCACCGTCATTCCGCGGGGGCGCGCGCTGGGCGTAACGATGCAGCTGCCTGAAGGCGACCGCTACAGCCTCGACAAGGAGCGCATGCTCAGCACGATCTCGGTGCTGTTCGGCGGGCGCATTGCGGAGGAGGTGTTCATGAACCAGATGACCACGGGCGCCTCCAACGACTTCGAGCGCGCCACGCAACTGGCCCGAGACATGGTTACCCGCTACGGCATGACCAATGAGCTCGGCCCGATGGTCTATGCCGAAAATGAAGGCGAGGTCTTCCTCGGGCGTTCGGTGACCAAGCAGGTCAACGTCTCCGAGCAGACGATGCAGAAGGTCGATCGCGAGATCCGCAAGATCATCGACGAGCAGTACTCGATCGCACGCAAGCTGATCGAGGACAACCAGGACAAGATGCACATCATGGCGAAGGCCCTGCTCGAGTGGGAAACCATCGATGCCGAGCAGATCGACGACATCATGTCGGGCAAACCACCGCGTGCACCCAAGGACTGGACCTCGACCAACGCCGCCGGTGTCAATGGCGGCAGCGGCAGCGGTGGTGCGCCCAGCGGCAACCCCGACGGCACACCGGTGACAGTGGTCTGACCGGTTTTCCGGTGACAGGATGACGGGGCTTCGGCCCCGTCTTGCGTTTCTCTTCGGCATTCACCTTTGACCATGATCTGGCAGACCGCTCGCCATGCCATCGACCTCGCGGCGCCGCGGGTGATGGGCATCGTCAACACCACGCCGGATTCCTTTTCCGACGGCGGCCGCCATGCCGGCGCGAAGGCCGCGCTGGCGCACTGCGAGGCGCTGCTTCGCGAGGGCGCCGACATTCTCGACATCGGCGGCGAGTCGAGCCGTCCCGGCTCGGACGCGGTCATGCTCGCTGAGGAGCTGGCCCGCGTCATGCCGGTGTTGCAGGAAGCCGTCAAGTTCGGCGTGCCGGTGTCGGTGGACACGACCAAGCCAGAAGTCATGCGAGCGGCGCTCGAGGTGGGCTGCGACATCGTCAACGACATCAATGCACTGCGCGCGCCGGGCGCGCTCGAGGTGGTGGCCGCACACCCGGCGTGCGGCGTTTGTTTGATGCACATGCGCGGGGAGCCGAAGTCCATGCAGGCCGATCCGCACTACGGCGACGTGGTGGCCGAGGTGGCGGACTTTCTGCGCGAACGAATGCAGGCCTTGCTGGCGCGAGGCGTCGGGCCCGCGCGCATTGCGCTCGATCCGGGCATCGGTTTCGGAAAGACCCCCGCGCACAACTTCGAGCTGCTGGCGCGCCAGCGCGAGCTGCTGGCTCTCGGCGCCCCCTTGCTGGCCGGGTGGTCGCGCAAGTCGTCGCTCGGCACTCTGACCGGCCGGCCGGTCGAGGGGCGCCTGGTGGCGAGTGTGGCCTCCGCGCTGGCCGCAGTGCAGCTCGGGGCGCGCATCGTGCGGGTTCACGACGTGGCGGAGACGGTCGATGCGCTGAAGGTATGGCGCGCCGCGGGTCTGTGCGCCTGAACGGGAGGACGAGATCGCTCGAGCCCAGGGACGGCTCGTGCTGCCGCCGCGCCGCGGCCGGTCACAATCGCGCCCCATGAGCAGACGCTACTTCGGCACCGACGGCATCCGTGGCACGGTCGGCGAGCCCCCGATCACCCCCGATTTCATGTTGCGGCTCGGCCATGCGGTGGGCCGCGTGCTCAAGGCGCAGGAGGCCAAGCCGACAGTGCTGATCGGCAAGGACACCCGCATTTCCGGCTACATGCTGGAGTCCGCGCTCGAGGCCGGCTTTGCCTCGGCCGGCGTTGATGTGTTGCTGACCGGTCCGCTTCCGACACCCGGCGTGGCTTACCTGACGCGCGCGTTGCGCCTGAATCTGGGCGTGGTGATCAGCGCCTCGCACAATCCGTTCGGCGACAACGGCATCAAGTTCTTTTCGGCACAGGGCGCCAAGCTGTCCGATGCGTGGGAGCAGGCGGTCGAGGCTGCACTGGAAGAGGCGCCGCAGTGGGTCGACTCGGGGGGTCTCGGCAAGGCGCGCCGCCTCGACGACGCGCAAGGCCGCTATGTCGAGTTCTGCAAGAGCACCGTCGCTGCAGATTTCACGCTCAAAGGCTTGAAGCTGGTGGTCGATGGCGCGCATGGCGCGGCCTATGCGGTGGCGCCCAGCGTGTTCCACGAACTTGGCGCCGAGGTGGTGGCCATCGGCTGCAGCCCCGACGGTCTCAACATCAACGACGGCTTCGGCGCCACCCACCCCGAGGCGCTGGTCCGTGCGGTGGGCGAGCACCAGGCCGACTACGGCGTAGCGCTGGACGGCGATGCCGACCGGCTGCAGATCGTCGATGCCGACGGGCGGCTCTACGATGGCGACGAGCTGCTCTACCTGATGGTGGCCGAGCGGCTGGCGCGCGGTCATCGGATCGCCGGCGTGGTCGGCACACTGATGACCAATCTGGGCGTCGAGCAGGCGCTCGAGCGACGCGGCGTGGCTTTCGTCCGTGCCAAGGTCGGCGACCGTTATGTGCTGGAAGAATTGCTGGCGCGCGGTTGGCAGCTCGGCGGCGAAGGTTCAGGCCACCTGATCGCGCTCGACTGTCACACCACCGGCGATGGTTTGATCAGTGCCCTGCAGGTGCTTCAGGCGGCGGTGCGCAGCGGCCGCACGCTGGCGCAGCTGCTCGACGGTGTGATGCTCTTTCCGCAGGTGCTGATCAACGTCAGGCTGCGCCCGGGGCAGGACTGGAAGGCCAGCACCGCCCTGGCCGACGCGCAGCACAGCGCACTGGCCGAGCTGGGCCAGCGCGGCCGCTTGCTCATCCGGCCGTCGGGGACCGAGCCGCTGCTGCGCGTGATGGTCGAGGCCGACGATGCCGGCTTGGCCGAGCGCTGCGCCCAGCGGCTCGCCGAGGTCGTGCGCCAAGGCTGAGCATCTTCGAGTGGCATGGCTGCCTCGCCTGGCGGGGCGGCGCGCTCATGACAGTCGAGTGACCAATCGGTGAATTGCTTGTGACCGGCACCGGCCTCGTGCAGGGTGGCACGCCGTTCATCCGGTTGTCACAAACGCTGCCTAGAGTCCTGTCATACCGCAACACCTGTCGGAAAGGGCAGTCCATGAAACTCACGCTCCTGCGCTCGGCCTTCGTGGCCGCATCGCTCATCGGTGGCTCGACCATCGCTCTCGCCCAGGACATCACCGGCGCTGGCGCGTCGTTCCCGGCTCCCGTTTACTCGCAATGGGCCGACGCATACAACAAGGCCACCGACGCTCGCGTGAACTATCAGTCGATCGGCTCGGGCGGCGGCATCAAGCAGATCAAGGCCAAGACGGTCGACTTCGGCGCCTCCGATGCGCCGCTCAAGGACGAAGAATTGACCAAGGAAGGAATGATCCAGTTCCCCACCGTGATCGGCGGCGTGGTTCCCGTGGTCAACATCGAGGGCGTCAAGCCCGGCCAGCTCAAACTGACCGGTCAGGTGCTCGGCGACGTCTACCTCGGCAAGATCACCAAGTGGAACGACCCGGCGATCGCCGCGCTGAACCCTGGCGTTTCATTGCCCGACGCCGCGATCACGCCGGTGCGCCGCGCCGACGGCTCCGGAACCACCTTCCTGTTCACCAACTATCTCTCCAAGGTCAACCCGGATTGGAAGAGCAAGGTCGGTGAGGGCACCGCGGTGAACTGGCCGACGGGCGCGGGCGGTAAGGGCAACGAGGGCGTGTCGGCCTTCGTGCAGCGACTCCCGAACTCCATCGGCTACGTCGAGTACGCCTACGCCAAGCAGAACAAGATGTCTCACGTCATGCTCAAGAACAAGGACGGCAACTTCGTGAGCCCCGATGAAGACAACTTCAAGGCTGCCGCTGCCGGCGCTCAATGGGACAAGACCTTCTACCAGATCCTCACCGATCAGGCAGGCAAGGACGCATGGCCGATCACGGGCGCCACGTTCATCCTGATGCACAAGAACCCCGAGAAACCCGAAAGCTCGGCCAACGCGCTGAAGTTCTTCGACTGGGCGTACGCCAACGGCGACAAGATGGCCTCGGAGCTGGACTACGTGCCGATGCCAGACGCGGTCAAGGCCATGGTGCGCAAGCAGTGGGCCGACAACCTCAAGGACGGCTCGGGCAAGGCGATCGCCTACAAGTAAGCGAAACGCCCGACCCGCGTCCTCGCGGGTCGTTGAGAGCGGGGTCATGCCGGTAGGCAGGCCCCGCTGCTGCCGTAAAAAAGGAGGCGTGACGTGGCCGCTACACTGCCCGCAACCCCGTATCCCGACAAGCAGAAGATGCAACGATCCGAGCCGAGGGATCGGCCGCCTCCGATTCGCCGCGCCTCGGCCTGGGCCGACAAGCTGTTCTCCTTGCTGGCTCACAGCGCCGCAGTGCTCACCCTGGGTTTGCTGTTCGGCATCATCGTTTCACTGGTGATTGGCGCCTGGCCCTCGATCAGCGCCTACGGACTGTCGTTCCTGTGGCGCAGCGAGTGGGACCCGGTGCAAGACGAGTACGGCGGCCTGGTGATGATCTACGGCACGGTGATGACGTCCTTCATCGCGCTGCTGATCGCCGTGCCCGTGAGCTTCGGCATCGCGCTGTTCCTGACCGAGCTGTCGCCGGCGTGGCTCAAGCGCCCGCTGGGCACCGCCATCGAGTTGCTGGCTGCGGTCCCCTCCATCGTCTACGGCATGTGGGGACTGCTGGTGTTCAGCCCCATTCTCTCGACCTACGTGCAGCAGCCGCTGCAAAACGCCTTCGGCGACGTGCCGGTGCTCGGCGCCCTGTTCAGCGGGCCGCCGGTGGGCATCGGCATTCTGTCGGCAGGCATCATCCTCGCCATCATGGTGATCCCCTTCATCGCCTCGGTGATGCGAGACGTGTTCGAGGTCACGCCGCCGATGCTCAAGGAGTCCGCTTACGCGCTGGGTTCGACCACCTGGGAAGTGGTCTATCAGGTTGTGCTGCCCTACACCAAGACGGGAGTGGTCGGCGGCATCATGCTCGGCCTCGGCCGTGCCTTGGGAGAAACCATGGCCGTGACCTTCGTGATCGGCAACTTCAACCAGCTCGATTCGCTGTCCCTGTTCCAGGCCGCCAACAGCATCACCTCCGCGCTGGCCAACGAGTTCGCCGAGGCCGGCGAAGGCCTGCACCAGGCTTCGCTGATCTACCTGGGCCTGGTGCTTTTCTTCATCACCTTCGTCGTGCTGGCCTGCTCGAAGCTGCTGCTGATGCAGCTTCAAAAAGGCGAGGGGACCCGGGCATGAGTCCGTCGCCGAGCCATCGCGCTGCGAATGCAGGCCCCTGCGCGGGGTCAGGGCGACTGCCCAGGGGGTTCCGATGAGCAGTCTTGCCGATCCCGCGGCCGCGGCGCATCAGGCGCGACGCCTGAGCATGCATGCGGGGCGCAAGCGCACCAACGTGATCGCCCTCACGCTCGCGCTGATCGCCATGTCCTTCGGCCTTTTCTGGCTGATCTGGATCCTTGTCGAGACGGTACGCCTCGGTGTCGGCGGCCTCGCGCTGTCGCTTTTCACCGAGATGACGCCGCCGCCGCAAGGCGAGGGAGGCCTGGCTAACGCCATCTTCGGCTCTGTGGTCATGGTGTCGCTGGCCACCGCGCTGGGCACGCCGATCGGCATCCTTGCCGGCATCTACCTCGCGGAGTACGGGCAGAAGACATGGCTGGGAGCGGTCACCCGATTCATCAACGACATCCTGCTGTCGGCGCCTTCGATCGTCATCGGTCTGTTCATCTACGCGGTGGTGGTGGCGCAGATGAATACGTTCTCGGGCTGGGCCGGCGTGCTGGCGCTGGCGCTGATCGTGATTCCGGTCGTGATCCGCACCACCGAGAACATGCTCGTCCTGATCCCGAATTCATTGCGCGAGGCGGCCTATGCGCTGGGCACGCCGAAGTGGCGGGTGATCATGACGGTCACGCTGAAGGCCGCGCGCGCGGGCGTCATGACCGGCATCCTGCTGGCGCTGGCGCGCATCGCCGGCGAGACGGCGCCCTTGCTCTTCACGGCGCTGTCGAACCAGTTCTGGACCAGCGACCTGAGTCAGCCGATGGCCAGCCTGCCAGTGACCATCTTCAAGTTCGCGCTCAGTCCCTACGAGAACTGGCAGAAGCTGGCCTGGGCCGGCGTGTTCCTGATCACGATCGGCGTGCTCGCGCTCAACATCCTGGCGCGCGTGCTGTTCCGCAACAAACACTGACCGAGGACTCTTCGACATGGACGCAAAAGTCGAAATGCCCGTGACCGAAAAGCCCAAGCTTTCCGTGCGCGGCCTGAATTTCTACTACGGCCACTTCCTGGCGCTCAAGCACATCGACCTCGACATCCCGGAGAACAAGGTCACTGCCTTCATCGGCCCCTCCGGCTGCGGCAAGTCGACGCTGCTGCGTTGCTTCAACCGCATGTTCGAGCTGTATCCGGAGCAGCGCGCCGAAGGGCAGGTGCTGCTCGACGGCGAAGACATCCTGAATTCGAAGGACGACGTCTCGCTCATCCGCGCCAAGATCGGCATGGTCTTTCAGAAGCCCACGCCGTTTCCGATGTCGATCTACGACAACATCGCTTTCGGCGTGAAGCTGTTCGAGGCCCTGCCTCGGGCCGAGATGGACGAGCGGGTGGAGTGGGCGCTGAAGAAGGCGGCGCTGTGGAACGAGGTCAAGGACAAGCTCAACCAGAGCGGCTCGGGCTTGTCCGGCGGGCAGCAGCAACGCCTGTGCATCGCGCGCGGCATCGCCATCAAGCCCGAGGTGCTGCTGCTCGACGAGCCCTGCTCGGCGCTGGACCCGATTTCCACCGGCAAGATCGAGGAGCTGATCCACGAGCTCAAGGCCGATTACACCGTGGTGATCGTCACCCACAACATGCAGCAGGCGGCGCGCTGCTCGGACTACACGGCCTACATGTACCTGGGCGACCTGATCGAGTTCGGGCCGACCTCCGACCTCTTCATGAAGCCCCGGAAGAAGGACACCGAGGATTACATCACCGGGCGGTTCGGGTGAGGGTGGCGGCCCTCCAACCCGCCTGAACGAAGACAACCGAGGACAGCAGCATGAGCGAGAAACACCTTTCGACCCAGTTCGATGCCGAACTCAGCGGCATCTCGACGCGCGTGCTCGAGATGGGTGGCCTGGTCGAGTCGCAGGTCGCGCAGGCGATGTATGCGCTCAGCAACTTCAGCAGCGAGACCGCCGCGCAAGTGCTCGTGCAGGAGGAGAAGGTCAACCAGATGGAGGTCGACATCGACCGCGACCTTTCCAGCATCATCGCGCGCCGCCAGCCCACGGCGCGCGACTTGCGCCTGCTGATCGCGGTGAGCAAGACCATCGGCAACCTCGAGCGCGTCGGCGACGAAGCGGCCCGGGTCGCGCGCACGGTGCAGCGACTCGTCAACACGGGCGTGTCGAGCCGGCTGCGCCTGCCGGTCTCCGACGTCGCTTTCGAGGCCACGCTGGCCACCGCGCTGCTGCGCAAGGCGCTCGATGCCTTCGCACGGCTCGACGTGGAAAAGGCGGTCGAGGTGCTCAAGCAGGACGACCAGATCGACCAGGAGTTCGAAGGCCTGATGCGCAAGCTCATCACCTTCATGATGGAAGACCCGCGCACCATTTCCGCGAGCATCGACCTCGTGTTCGTCGCCAAGGCGATCGAGCGGGTCGGCGACCATGCCAAGAACCTGGCCGAGCAGATCATATATGTCGTCAAGGGCACCGACGTGCGCCACAACCCGGTGGCGACGGTCGAGTCGATGGTTCGCTGACGCGCCATCCCGCAAGCAATGAGGAGTCATTCATGAGTCGAGTGCTGGTGGTGGAAGACGAGGCGGCGATTGCCGAGCTGATCTCGCTCAATCTGCGTCATGCGGGCTACGAGGTGCGCGTCGCGGCCACGGCCGACGAGGCACAAGCCGAGATCGATCGTGTGCTGCCCGAGCTGGTCATCCTCGACTGGATGCTGCCGGGTCAGTCGGGGCTTGCCCTGGCCAAGCGCTGGCGCGCCGAGAGCCGCACCAAGGAGCTGCCGGTCATCATGCTGACCGCGCGCGCCGACGAGGGCGACAAGGTGGCCGGGCTCGATGCCGGCGCGGACGACTATCTGACCAAACCGTTCTCGACCCACGAGCTGATGGCGCGCATCCGGGCGGTGCTGCGCCGCAAGGCGCCCGAGGCACTGGACAGCGCCGTCGAGGTCGGATCGCTCCGGCTGGACCCGTCCACGCGCAGAGTCGGTCGTGGCGACCTGGAGGTCAAGATCGGGCCGACCGAGTTCCGCCTGCTGCATTTCTTCATGACGCATCCGGAGCGAGTGCACTCGCGGGCGCAGCTGCTCGACCGCGTCTGGGGCGACCACGTGTTCATCGAAGAGCGCACGGTCGATGTGCACGTCAAGCGCTTGCGCGAAGCGCTCGCGCCCGTGGCCTGCTCGACCATGATCGAGACGGTGCGCGGCGCCGGCTACCGGCTCACGCAGCAGGTGGCCGCGTTGTCGACTTGAGCGTGCAGCCGGGCGGCGGAAGGCGCGCGTGAGCTGGCTGCTTTCGCGGCTGCTCGTCGGTGTCGCCGCAATGCTCGCCGGCGGCTTGCTCGGCTACTTCGTCGGCAGCTCCCTGCGGGCGCCGGTGCTCGGCGCGCTGCTCGGCGCGGTGGTCGCGGTGGCACTGCTGGTCGTGCTCGACACCATCCGCGGCATGCGACTCATCGCCTGGCTGCGTGGAACGCAGGAGGCCGACGCACCTCGCGACGCCGGGTTCTGGGGCGAAATCGGTTACCGCGTCGAGCGCAGCATCCGCTTGCGGGAAAGACTCGCCGGGCAGGAGCAGGCCCGGCTCAGCCGCTTTCTCGACGCGATGGAGGCCTCGCCCAACGGGGTGCTCATGCTCGATGTCAACGAGCAGATCGACTGGTGCAATTCGGTGGCAGCGGCGCATTTCGGCCTCGATCCGCAGCGCGATCGGCTGCAGCACATCACCAACCTCGTGCGCGCGCCCGCCTTCGTGGCCTATCTGCAGACGGGTGTTTTCAAGGAGCCGGTGCAGTTTCCGGACCCGCGCGGACGCGGCACGCTGTCGGTGCTGGTGCGCGACTACGGCGAAGGCAGAAAACTGGTGCTGTCGCAGGACATCACCGAGCGCGAACGCGCCGACGCCATGCGCCGCGATTTCGTCGCCAACGTGTCGCACGAGATCCGCACACCGCTCACGGTGCTGTCGGGTTTCATCGAGACCATGGCCAGCCTGCCGCTCACAGAGGTGGAGCGCAAGCGCGTGCTGCTGCTCATGAGCCAGCAGACGCAGCGCATGCAAAGCCTGGTCGCCGATCTGTTGACGCTGGCCCAGCTTGAAGGTAGCCCCCGGCCCGCTGCCGACCGATGGGTGGCCGTCGACAAACTGCTGCGACAGGTGGAAGTCGATGCCCGCGCCCTTTCGATGGGCCGGCACGCGCTCACCCTGAACAGCGACGACGCCGCCCAGATTGCCGGCGCCGAGACCGAGTTGCTCAGCGCCTTGACGAACCTGGCCAACAACGCCGTGCGCTACACGTCCGAGGGCGGCCGCATCGACATCGCGTGGCGCGTGCTGCCCAACGGCTCGGGCGAGTTCACGGTGAAGGACACCGGGCCGGGCATCGAGCGCGAACACATCGCGCGGCTCACCGAGCGCTTCTACCGCGTCGACGGCAGCCGCTCGCGCGACACCGGCGGCACGGGGCTGGGACTGTCGATCGTCAAGCACGTCGTGCAGCGACACGGCGGCGAACTGAATGTGCAAAGCGAGCCGGGCAAGGGTTCGACCTTCCGGCTCGTCTTCCCGGCTGCGCGGTTGCGCTACCTGGAGCCGGCGCCCGACCCGCGCCGTCAGGGCGAAGCGCTCACCGCCGTGCGCGGCAGCACCGCCGAGACACGCTGAAGCAGCGCCAGCAACAAGGCGCACACCAGCAGCAGCGCCACCCCGTTGGCGAACCAGAATGCCGCCGCGCCCCCGAGCGCGTTCGGCCACCCCGCCGGCGACTGGAAGGCGAGCCAGTAACCGCCGGCCAGGCCCACGCCCCACAGGCCCACGGCGTAGCTGATCGCCGGCAGCAGGGCGACGCGATAAGCGCGCAGCGCGAACGATGCGACGCACTGCGTCGCGTCGACGAGCTGGCTCACCGCGACGATCAGCAGCAAGTGCGCCGCCATCGCCTGCACCGCCGTGTCCTTGCTGTAGGCCTCTGCCAGCGTGCCGCGCGTGAACACCAGCACCACGCTCAGCAGCGCGATGAGGCCCAGCGCGAGCGCCAGGCCCTGCTGGCACACGCGCCGGGCCTGCCGCCGGTCGCCGGCGCCGAGCGATTGCGAGGCGAGCGCGCCCGTGGCGATGCCGATCGACAGCGGCAGCATGTAGATCACGCTGGCGACGTTGGCCGCGATCTGGTGAGCCCCCAGCGGCGTGGTGCCGAGCCGCGCTATGAACACGGCCATCAGTGCGAAGCCGGTCACCTCGAAGAACAAAGCGGCTCCGCTGGGCAGGCCCAGGCGCAGCAGTTCCCGCTGCTGCGCCCAGCGCGGCCCTTGCCAGTCCGAGAAGAGCCGCAGCGGCCGGTAAAGCGCATGGCGCGTGAGCATCGTCATGGCCACCGTCGCGAGCGACCACTGCACGATGAGCGTGGCCAGCGCGCAGCCGGCCACGCCCAGCGCCGGAACGCCGGCGCCGCCGAAGATCAACCAGGCGTTGAGCGGCACCTTGAGCGCCAGCGCCATCAGCTGCAAGAGCGTGACCATCAGCGGGCGCGACAGGCCCTGGTTCAAGCCGGCGTACACGCGAAACAGCAGGCCCGCCGGCAGCGCCCAGGCCAGCCAGAACAGGTAGGCGCGCACCCGTTCGATGATCTCCGCCTCGGTCTTCACCAGCGCCAGCAGCGGCTCTGGGAACAGCAGCAGCGCCATGCCCGGCAGCGCGACGGCTGCCGCGAGCCAGGCACCTTGCTGGAAGCTGCGCCGCACGCCTTCGGGGTTGCCGGCGCCGTGGTGGTGTCCGACGACCGGGATCAGCGCCTGCACTACGCCGGTCAACGCAATGTAGACGCTGATGTAGACAGCCGAGCCGATCGCCAACGCCGCGAGGTCGGAGCTGTTGTGGCGGCCGGTCATCACCGTGTCGGCCACTGCATAGCCGATCACCGCGATTTGACCGATCAGAATCGAGCCGGCATGCCGCGCGATGCGGCCGACGAGCGTGCGCGCGGACGTCACCGCGCAGTGCCGGTGCCTGCCTCGGCGGGCTCGGTGCGGCGATAGACCACGGTCTCGTCGTCGCGCTCGGTCGGTCGGCGTTCGCGGGCCACGAGCAACCAGCCGTCGCGCTGCAGCTCGTCTGCCGGCATGCCGACGCGGCCCGGCGCGAGCAGATAGCCGCAATCGCTCGACGCGGCGCCCAGCGCCTCGACGCGCCAGCCGCCGTGGTATTCGAGCGCGGCCAATTGGGCCGTTTGCAGGCCGATCGCGGCGACACAGGCGTCGTCGGGGACATGCCGGGCGATGTGTTCCACCAGCGGCCGGTAGCTGCGTGCATAGTCCAGCACGGGCAGCAGCAGGCTCATCAGCAGAAGCCAGCACAAGGTCAGGCCGCTGGCCGGCAACACCAGGCTCTTCCACAACGCCTGCTGGTGACGCCCCGTGCGCCAACGCACCAGCAGCAGCCACGCCAGCGTGCCCGCCAGCCCGACGAGCAGCGCCCAAAGCGAAAAACCGCCCAGATAGCCTGGCGCAAGCCGCGCGATGTTCTGTGCCGGCTTGGCCGGCACACCGAGCTGCAAGGAGGCGTAGATGACCCAGATCGCGATCGCGCCTAGGCTGAAGAAGGCCACCGAGAACCAGTCGATTGCAGCCGACACGCTGCGCTGCAAGGTGGGCAGCGCGAACGCGGCGAGCACCGCGAGCGCGGGCAGGGCCAGCATCAAGGCGCGGTCGGAAGCGCGCATGCCGATGCACGCGGCCAATGCCACGAGCAGCACGCTGGCGGGAACCGCGATGTGGCGGTGCTTCGCATGGGCGCGCCAGCGCCACAGCGTCCACGCAGCCAAGGCCCAGGCCGGCCAGGCGAACCAGCCGAGCAGGCGCAGGGCATCACCCCAGTCC
>NZ_JACDCU010000571.1 GCF_013817365.1 Methylibium sp.
GCGACGCTCGCCTCGCACCTGGACACCTCCAAAAGCCCCGTGCGCTTCTAGGGCCTGTTGAGATTCACCGCGAGTTTATTACGGCTGCGCAAGCATAGATCATTGCTGAGAAGCTGGTGTCCGTTTTGCAGGCGCGCATGGCGATGCGTTTGAATTCCTTGAGCTTGCCGAAGAAGTTCTCGATCAGGTGGCGCCACTTGTAGACTTCGGTGTCGATCTCGCGAGGCGTACGTCGGTTGGGATGCTGGGAAATGACGATCTCGGCGCCGCGCCGGTCGAGCTCGTCCGTGATCCAGTTGACGTCGAAGGCTTTGTCCGCGATCAGGCCGCCGAACCCGGTGGCGCCGATCAGCGCCGCCACGCCGACTGTGTCATGACGTTGCCCGGGCAGGAGTTCGAAGTCGACCAGGTTCCCCAGCGCATCGGTGAGTGCCACGATCTTGGTGGTGACCCCGCCGCGCGAGGCGCCTATGGCCTGGCTTTGAGTCCCCCTTTTGAGCCCTGTCCGTGGCGGTGGACCTTGACGATGGTTCCGTCGATCATGGCGAACTCCATGTCCGGATCATCCGATACGGCGTCGAATATCCTTTTGAAAACATCGAGCTTCACCCAGTGGCGGAACCGCTTGAAGATCGTGTTCCAGTTCCCGAAGTCATCGGGCAGGTCGCGCCACGGCGCGCCCGTGCGCGCGATCCAAAGCACCGCTTCCAGAAACAACCGCCCGTCGCCGCCCGTCCGGCCAGGATCGGACATCTTGCCGAGGCAATGCGGCTCCATCTTCGCCCATTGCGCGTCCGTCAGGATCGTTCGCGTCATTGACTGCTCCCTCGTTTTGGGAGCTTGAATCAGAACTCAGCGCCAATGGGAATCTGGAGGCTTCTGTGAGGTCGCTCTGGCACCGGACACGGGAGCCGTCGCTGGCTGGCGACCTCATTGAAGCCGGATTGAGCGAACCCGCGGGGGGTTGGGCTCCTATGGGGATTTGGTGTTTGCTGCTCGGTCGGCACGATGCAGTCGGTCGAGCCGAAGGTCGCGGCGGATCGACGTGGTCATCGATCGGCGGTCGGTGGCGGGCGTTCGAAAGGGTTGCGGCGCGGTGGATCTGCGTCTGCCATCGCTGCTCCGGCCTTGCTGCACCTGCTGGAGGCTCGCATCCGCATGAGAGGTCCGGCCGCGGCGTGCGGCCCTCGGATGAGATGAGCTTGAGCGCTGGGAGCAGAGACGCTTCATGAGCTGTCGTTCCAGAAAGCGGGCCGAGCGGGCGACGTTGCGGACAAGGTGCTCACGACGATGAACACGCCGCCACAGCAGGGGCAGCGGTTCCAGATGGGTGGTTCGGCCTGTCCGGCGGATGCGTCGGTCATCACCTCGGCCGGGATCGGAGCCGGCGCATCGAGGAGCTTGCGGCAGCGCGCCAGCTTGGCTGCGCGGTGGCCGTTGGCGAGAAAGCCGAAGTGACGGATGCGATGGAAGCCGTCCGGCAGGGCATGCAGCAGGAACCGCCGGATGAACTCGTTCGCCGAAAGGCTCATCACCTTCGCCCTGCCGCCACGGCGGTAGTCCTTCCAGCGGAAGGCGACGTCCGTGCCCGTCATCTCGACCAGCCGGGAGTTGGCGATCGCGACCCGATGTGTGTAGCGGCCCAGATAGGCCAGCACCTGGGCCGGACCGCCGAAGGGCGGCTTGGCGTAGACGACCCACTCGACCCGGCGCAGTGCGTGCAGCCGCTGGGTAAAGGCGGCGGATTGGGCGAGGCCGACGAGATCGCCGAAGAAGCCGAGGTCGCCTGCCTCGAACGCCGCGCGTAGTTGGTCGAGGAAGAGCCGACGGAAGAGCCGCGAGAGCACCCGGACCGGCAGGAAGAAGCCAGGTTTGCAGCCGATCCAGCGCGTGCCGTCCGGCGACAGGCCGCCACCTGGGACGACGCAATGGACATGGGGGTGGTGGTGCAAGCTTTGGCCCCAGCTATGCAGCACGGCAACGAGGCCGATCTCGGCGCCGAGGTGTCTGGGATCGGCGGCGATGCGGCGCAGCGTCTCGGCCGCGGTCCGGAACAGGATTGCGTACACCACCTTCTTGTTCTGGAACGCGATCTCTGCCACCGGCGCGGGCAGCGTGAAGACGACGTGGAAATAGGGCACCGGCAGCAGCTCGGCCTGGCGGGC
>NZ_JACDCU010000572.1 GCF_013817365.1 Methylibium sp.
CGGCGCCGTAGTTCCCGGGCGGGATGGTCCCCTCGAAGGCGCCATAGGACAGCGGGTGGTCCTCGGTGCGCACGGCCATGCGCTTGTCAGTGGGATCGAAGCTCGGGCCCTTGGGCACCGCCCATGAAAGCAGCACGCCGCCCAACTCCAGCCGGAAGTCGTAGTGCAGCCGCGTCGCCGCGTGCTTCTGGATCACGAACGAGAGCTCCTCGCCGTGTTTGGCGGGCGCATCCTGCGGCTCGGGCGTCTTGCCGAAATCCCGCTTCGTCCGGTAGCGGTGAAGCGGATCGGGCACCGCTGCCTTGCCTTGCTCCGGGCGCACAGGGCTTGCTCTGGCTGACGCGCTGCGAGCCATCGCTACGCGCGTTTGGGCGGGCCGCCGTCTTCCTGGGCGCCTTGCGGTCAGCCGCGGCATCTGCCTTCTTCGCAGGCGCCGAGCCGGAGCCTGACTTGCGGTTGCCGAGGCTCTTCGCCAACAGCTCGGTGAGGTCGACCACATTGCTCGGTGCCGGCGCAGCGCCCTCTTCCAGCGGCTGCACTTTCTCGGTCTTGCCGGCTTCGACGCGTTGCTCGAGCAGGGCATGCACGGCCTCGGTGAACCTGTCCGCGTAGCGCTCCGGTTGCCACGCCTCAGTCATGTCCTTGATGAGCTGGCCGGCCATCTTCAGCTCGTTGTCCTTGAGCTGGACCGCCTTCTTGCCTTCGGCCGGAAGATTGAGTTCGCTCCACGGCCGGATCTCCTTCGCCCAGCGCAGCGTGTTGAGCATCAGCGCCGGTCCGGCCGGCACGACGGCCGCGAGGTGCTCCTTGGTGTGCATGACGACGCGCGCAATGCCGATGACACCCGCCGCGAGCATCGCCTCGCGCAGCAACACGTAGACCTTCTCGCCCTTGCCGATGGGCTCGAGGTAGTACGGCTTCTCCAGGTGCGTGAACGCGATCTCGGCGGCCTGCACGAAGGCTTCGATCTCGATCGTCTGGGTGGTCTTCGGGTACGCCGTTTTGATCTCGTCGTCGCCCAGCACCACATAGTCGCCGCCGTCGACCTTGACGCCCTTGACGATGTTGGCGCGGTCGATCTCCTTGCCGGTGCGCTTGTTGATTCGCTTGTAGCCCACCGGATCCATCGACCGCTTGTCCAGCCAATCGAAATCGATGCCGCTTTCCGACGAGGCCGGATACAGCGCCACCGGCACGTGCACGAGCCCGAAGCTGATGGCGCCTTTCCAGATGACGCGCGGCATGGCGGCTCCAATCGTGCAGGAAGAGACTCAGAGCAAGCAGCTCAGCAACCAGCGTTCCTGACACGCAGCGGCTGGATGCAACCCCGGGTCAAGGGCTGTTGCTCGAGCGCGAAAGTGGGCATCCTGCAGTTTCCGAGAGCCGGGGACGAGATCGCATGCAGTCCGTGCATGCGGCTCGTCCCGGCAACGAACAACACGGCAGTTTCTCATGTGGATCCCCGACTGGTTGTACGAGCGCCTCCCGCTGATCTATCTGGCTGCGGGCGCGGCGTGCCTATGGGTTTTCGGCCTGACGCTCAACGGCTTGCCGAGCGCCCTTCTCTTCTTCGCTGCAGCGCTGCGGACATTCACGCTGCGTCGCGTCGAGCGAAGAGCGGGGCCGCTTCAATCAAAGCAGCGCCTGCCGTACGTGCGCGACGGCAAGCGCCGAGCGCCTCGTTACGCCCGCAACTGAAGGACCGCCCGGGTCCTGCATGACGAAACCCACGTTCGAGCTGACAGAGCAACGGCGTTCCTGCGGCCGCAACATGGTCTTCGCTGCCGCGCCGTGACCGCCAGCCAGATCGACGAAGGTCTGCGGCTCCAGCCGCCGCTCTTCCTCGCCATGCGCCCGATCTCGCGGCGTAAATAGATCGGTACCGCCAGCTCGGTGTCGATCTGCGTGATCGCCGTGAACGCCGCGCCGGGTCGCCGCCGGGGGGCAGCAGCGGGCCGATGATGCGCAGGTGGGCGCTCGAGGAGATGGGCAGGAACTCGGTCAGCCCCTGCACCGGACCGAGGAATGCGCCTCGAACCCCCGAGTTCGACACCAAACGTTGTAAGTTGTTGATTCATATAGGGGCGAGCCTCTCGGCTGCCACTACAGCAACGACATCTGAGCGTTTTCGGCGGGTTTCTTCAGCTTCAGTGCTGCCAGCACG
>NZ_JACDCU010000573.1 GCF_013817365.1 Methylibium sp.
GGGCTACATCGTCGACAGCTTCATGGTGGTCGTGCTGGGCGGGGTGGGGCAGTTGGCCGGCACGGTGTATGCGGCGCTCGGATTGGGCATCGTAAACAAGCTGCTGGAAGGCTGGCAGGGCGCGGTGCTGGCCAAGATCATGGTGCTGGTGTTCATCGTGATCTTCATTCAGAAGCGGCCGCAGGGCCTGTTTGCGATCAAGGGGCGGAGCGTGGAGGCATGAGTGCGGTGGTTCCGGGCGGCCCCCTCACCCCAACCCTCTCCCCTGTGTCCGGGGGAGAGGGAGCCAAGCCAGTGCTCGCGTCTACGGCAGGCGGATTGGAAGAGGGTCGCCGTGTGCAAGAAGACCAGGCAAGCAGAGCCGGCCGGCTCCCTCTCCCGCGTGCGGGAGAGGGCTGGGGTGAGGGTCGTCGCGTCCATCGCTGGACCGGCGTCCTCATCGCCTTCATCGCCGTCACGGTTCTCGCCCCGCTGCTCAACCTCGCCGTCCCCCCCGACAGTGCCTTGCACCTCAGCGACTACGCCGTCGGCCTCATCGCCAAGATCATGTGCTTCGCCATCTGCGCGCTGGCGATAGATCTGGTGTGGGGCTACACCGGCATCCTGTCGCTCGGCCACGGCCTGTTCTTCGCGCTGGGCGGCTACGCAATGGGCATGTACCTCATGCGCCAGATCGGCCTCGACGGCAATTACCAGTCGGCGCTGCCCGACTTCATGGTCTTCCTCGACTGGAAGGAGTTGCCCTGGCACTGGGCGCTCAGCGACTCCTTCCTCGCCACGCTCGTGCTCATCGTCGTGGTGCCGGGCGGCGTGGCCTTCGTTTTCGGGTACTTTGCGTTCCGTTCGCGCATCAAGGGCGTGTACTTTTCGATCATCACGCAGGCGCTCACCTTCGCCGCGATGTTGCTGTTCTTCCGCAACGAGACCGGCTTCGGCGGCAACAACGGCTTCACCGACTTCAAGCGGATCGTCGGTGTGCCGATCGCGCAGCCGGACACGCGCATGGTGTTGTTCGTCATCACGGGACTCACCCTGATCGGCTGCTTCGTGTTCGCCCGCTGGCTGGTCGCCACACGCTTCGGACGCGTGCTGCAGGCCGTGCGCGACGCCGAGAACCGCGTCATGTTCTGTGGCTACGACCCGCTTTGGTACAAGCTGGCGATTTGGACACTTTCGGCCGTGATCTGCGGCGTGGCCGGCGCGCTTTATGTGCCGCAGGTCGGCATCATCAACCCGGGCGAGATGTCGCCGGCGGCCGGCATCGAGATGGCGATCTGGACGGCGGTGGGCGGGCGCGCCACGCTCATCGGCCCGATCGTCGGCGCCTTCTTCGTCAACGGGGCGAAGAGCTGGTTCACGCAGGCGTTTCCGGAAGTCTGGCTGTACTTTCTGGGTGCACTCTTCATCGCGGTGACGCTGTTCCTGCCCCAAGGCATCGTCGGACTTTTCCGCCGTCTTTCGAGCGGTGAAAGCGGCAGCTGGCGGCGCGTGCTGGGGCGCTTGCGCAGGACCGCGCCATGACGCCTGATCTGCTGCAGGCCGGCGCCCGTGCGCGCCAGCGCCATGAAGCGCCGCCTGGAGACGGGCCCTCGGGCGGGCGCGTCGCCAGCTACGGCCGCGTGGTCGAGCGCGGCGCGCTCGACGTGGCGCACGGCGCCATCCTGTACCTCGAAGACATCACGGTGAGCTTCGACGGCTTCAAGGCACTCGATGCGCTCACGCTCGACATCGCCGCCGGCGAACTGCGCTGCATCATCGGGCCCAACGGCGCGGGCAAGACGACGATGATGGATGTGATCACCGGCAAGACGCGGCCCGACGCCGGGCGTGCGTTCTTCGGCTCCACGGTCGATCTGCTGCGCCACTCGGAGAGCGAGGTCGCGCGCTTGGGCATCGGCCGCAAGTTCCAAAAGCCCAGCGTGTTCGAGCAGCTCAGCGTGTTCGAGAACCTAGAACTCGCGCTCAAGACCGACCGCCGCGTGCGTGCTGCCGTGTGGGCCCGGCTCTCGGGAGCGGAGCACGAACGCATCGACGCGGTGCTCGAACGCATCCACCTGAAGGCTCAGGCGGGGCGCCTGGCCGGGCTTCTCTCGCACGGCCAGAAGCAGTGGCTCGAGATCGGCATGCTGCTCATGCAGGACCCCAAGCTCCTGCTGCTCGA
>NZ_JACDCU010000574.1 GCF_013817365.1 Methylibium sp.
CCTCGGTGGGCCGCACTGGGCAAAGGCCCGCAAGCGCGCGCGCTAGAATCCACGCCCTGCGTCCGTAGCTCAATGGATAGAGTACTGCCCTCCGAAGGCAGGGGTTGCTGGTTCGATCCCAGCCGGGCGCACCAACGCTAAACACACGTGAAACGCGGTTTCCCGACACGGCGCCGTGTCATGAGGGCGATGGCACCGGCGGCTGTTGCTGCGTGTCGTCACCCTTTGCCGGCTTGCGGCCCGCGTCCTCATCGACAGCCTTGCGCCGCGGCGTGATGGCCGGCGGATCGCTGGCGGGGAAGCTTTCTTCGACGGCCTCGTCGATCAGGTCTTCCTCGTGCTTGGCAGGCGCGGGATCAGTAGGTTTCGTATCGGGCGGGGTCGTCATGGTCGTTCCTTATCGGACAGGCTGCGGCGTGCCTTCGGCCGGCTCGCGGGGGCTTCGCTCCAGTGGCTCCCCTGCGCCGTCGGCGGATGAGCGGTCGTAGCCGGGGTCATCGCGGCGAGCCGTGCCTTCAGGTGCGCGGCTGCTGCGCTCAAGCGGCACAGCGCCGAGCGCGGGCTCGGCGGGAAGTGGGGGAACGTCGTTCATGCAAGGCTCCGTCGGTTGCGAGAATGCTTGAGGCAATCACTGTTCCCGCGGACCCACGACCAAAAAGTCCAGCGCCGGGCAGCAAAGTTGCCATGGCAGGCACCGCGGTTGCCGCACGTAGCATCCACGTCATCCACTAGCCAGGAAAACCCCATGAGAGAAAGCGGAGTGCGAACCGCGGCGCGTCAACCCGAGCCGGAAACGTTCAGCGAGCAAGCCAAGCCCGGGCCCACCGCCCGTGCGGTCGTGCGCACCTACGACCGCTTCGCCCCCTTGTACGACTGGGTGTTCGGGCGCGTGCTCGAGCCCGGCCGCAAGGCCATGGGGGCAGCGGCCTCGGCCCTGCATCCTGCTGCGGTGCTGGAGGTCGGCGTGGGCACCGGCCTCACCCTCGCCGGGTATCCGGCGGACTCGCGGGTGGTCGGCATCGATCTCTCGGCCGACATGCTGGAGCGTGCGCGCACACGTGCGGCCGCCATGCCGCAGCGCCAGGTGGCCCTGCAGGTGATGAACGCCGAACGCATGGAGTTTGCCGACGACAGCTTCGATTGCGTGACGGTTCCTTACGTCCTGTCGGTCACGCCGCATCCGGCGCGGCTGGTGCACGAGATCCGGCGCGTGTGCAAGCCGGGCGGGGCGATCCTGGTCGTCAACCATTTCAGCGGGAGCCCGTTCTGGTGGTTGATGGAGCGCGCGGTGCGTTCGGTGGCCGACCGCGTCGGGTTTCGCTCGGACTTCGCCTACGAGGAGCACATCCTCGCGCACGACTGGCACGTCGAATCGGTTCGCCCGGTGAATCTGTTTCGGCTGTCCAAGCTGGTCGTGCTGCGCAACGACAAGGCTTAAGGCCTGTTCACACTCCACGACACGCGAGGCGGTGAAGGAGGTCGCCCGGGGCGCAAAGCAAGGCATTCGTCAATGCCCGCCCCGCCCGACGCCGATGCTACGGCAGCGCGGCTGCCGCCTTCGCGGCGCCGCGCGAAGCTGGCAGCATGCGCGCATGCCACGTTTCGCCGCCAACCTCAGCCTGCTCTACACGGAGCATTCCTTCCTCGACCGCCCTGCCGCGGCGGCGCACGACGGCTTCCCGGCCGTCGAATGCCAGTTCCCCTATCAACACCCGGCGGCAGCCCTGAGCGAACGGCTCGCATCCGCCGGCCTGCCGCTCGTGCTGATGAACGCACCGCCGGGTGACTGGGCGGGAGGCGAGCGCGGTCTGGCGTGTCTGCCGGGACGCAGCGACGACTTCCGGCGCAGCGTCGATCAGGCCCTTGTGTATGCACAGGACGTCGATTGCCCGCGCGTGCATGTCATGGCCGGCTGCCTTGCGCCGGGCACCGAGCGCGCCGCGCTGCAGGCGGCGTACGTCGAGCGCCTGGCGTGGGCCGCGGCGCAGGCGGCGACGGTTGGCGTGGACCTGCTGATCGAGCCGATCAACCAGCGCGACATGCCGGGCTATTTCCTGAACCGGCAGGACCATGCGCACGAGATCATCAGTCTGGTGGGCGCGGCCAACCTGAAGGTGCAGATGGACCTCTACCACTGCCAGGTCGTCGAAGGCGACGTGG
>NZ_JACDCU010000575.1 GCF_013817365.1 Methylibium sp.
TTGACGATGCGGCCGTCGTCGCTCAGGTAGGCAATCGAGAGCGGCAGCAGCGTGTTCTTCATCCAGAAGCACTGCACGCCGGGTTCATCGAAGACGAACAGCATGCCGTCGTTTGCGCCCAGAGCCGTGCGGTGCATGAGCCCGGTTGCGCGTTGCTCCGGCGTGCGTGCGACTTCCGCCTGGATGTTGTGCAGGCTGGCGTTCAGTCGCACCGTGGGCAGCTTACGCGGTGCTTCCTGGGCAGGAGCGATGGCCACCGGCAGCAAACTGCTCGCGCCCAAGACAATGAGGGTGGCGAGCAGGCGAAGAGAGCGCATCGGTCGGTTCATGGGGGGTGAGTTGGCGTCAATTTACCCGAGCCACGCCGACTCGTCGCGACTTGGCACAAGGCGCGATGCAGTTCCCTGGGGGGCGGGAGGCACGGGGGCTCGCCTTAGAATTCCCGGCTCACGGCGCAAGCCATCACTTCAGTTTCATCGAGCGGAGACCCGAGTTCATGTACCAGCACATCACGGTTCCTGAGGGCGGCGAGAAGATCACGGTCAACCCGGACTTCTCTCTCAACGTGCCGGATCAGCCGATCATTCCCTTCATCGAGGGCGATGGCACCGGCCTGGACATTACGCCGGTGATGATCAAGGTGGTCGATGCGGCGGTGGCCAAGAGTTACGGCGGCAAAAAGAAGATCCACTGGATGGAGATCTATGCCGGCGAAAAATCGACCAAGGTTTACGGGCCCGACGTCTGGCTGCCTGAAGAGACGCTCGAGGTGCTGCGCGAGTACGTGGTCTCGATCAAGGGGCCGCTGACCACGCCGGTGGGCGGCGGCATCCGCTCGCTCAACGTGGCCTTGCGCCAAGAACTCGACCTCTACGTTTGCCTGCGGCCGGTGCGCTATTTCACCGGCGTGCCTTCGCCAGTCAAGGAGCCCGAAAAGACCGACATGGTCATCTTCCGAGAGAACTCGGAAGACATTTACGCCGGCATCGAGTTCGAGGCGCAGAGCGACAAGGCCAAGAAACTGATCGCGTTCCTGCAGAACGAGTTCGGCGTCAAGAAAATCCGCTTTCCCGACACCTCGGGAATTGGCATCAAGCCGGTCTCCAAGGAGGGCACCGAGCGGTTGGTGCGCAAGGCCATCCAGTACACGATCGACAACGACAAGCCCAGCGTCACGATCGTGCACAAGGGCAACATCATGAAGTACACGGAAGGCGGTTTCCGTGACTGGGCCTACGCGCTGGCGCAGAAGGAGTTCGGTGCGGTGCCCGTCGACGGCGGCCCCTGGTGCAAGTTCAAGAATCCCAAGACGGGCCGGGACATCGTCGTCAAAGATGCGATCGCCGACGCCTTTTTGCAGCAGATTCTGCTGCGCCCGGCCGAGTATTCCGTGATCGCCACGCTCAACCTCAATGGTGACTACATTTCGGACGCACTCGCGGCCCAGGTGGGCGGCATCGGTATCGCGCCGGGCGCCAACCTGTCGGATTCGATAGCGATGTTCGAGGCCACCCACGGCACGGCGCCCAAGTACGCTGGCAAGGACTACGTCAACCCGGGCTCGGAGATTCTTTCGGCCGAGATGATGCTGCGCCACATGGGCTGGACCGAGGCGGCCGATCTGGTCATCGAGGCCATGCAAAAAGCCATCTTGTCCAAGAAGGTCACCTACGACTTCGCCCGCCTGCTGGAGGGCGCCACGCAGGTCAGCTGCTCGGGTTTCGGCCAGGTGATGATCGATCAGATGTAGGAGAACGGGTGGGTTGCGGCCACGCGGCTCGCGAGGCACCGCTGCATCGAAAAAGCCCGCCGAATGGCGGGCTTTTTACTTGAAGGGCGCCACTTTTCGACGGCCGATTCAGGGCGGTGCCAGGGCGTCGGCGTCAGCGTTGTCGGGCCGGACGCTAGCCTGACGGGATTCCAGCAAGGCGATGTTCTGCGCCAGCTTGCCCTTGGGGCCGTCGACCAGCTCGAAACTTACCTGCACACCTTGCTTCAAAGTACGAAACCCTTCCATCTGAATCGCCGAGAAATGCGCGAAGACATCTTCGCCGCCGCCTTCCGGTTCGATGAAGCCGAAACCCTTCGCGTCGTTGAACCACTTGACGGTGCCTTTGACCATGACTCTCTCCTGCACCGAGCGGTGCTTGCCGATCGAT
>NZ_JACDCU010000207.1 GCF_013817365.1 Methylibium sp.
GGCTGGTGATCGTCGCCTGCACGCGCTGCTGCAGCGCGCCCCAGCCGAGCTGGAACAGGTTCGCCGATTCGGTCAGCCGTGTGATGGGAATCCCGCGTTGCTCGGCGGCGTCGACGATGGCACGGGTACTGGGCCCGATCGCGGCGCGAGCGGCGAGCGAGCGCAGCTCGATCAGCACCGGCTCGAGCGCGAACGCTTCGCCGGTGGCCAGCCTCTCGACCATTGCGAGCGCGACCTCGATGGCGCGCTGAGCCACGCTCTCGCTGCGGTAGGCAACGACGACGCGGTAGTGGCGCGGCCGGTCGCGCACCATCCGCGCCTTGCCAAAGCCGACGGCCGGGCCGGCTAGGCACTGCAGCTCGAGCGTCACGTGCTCGACGATGTGGGCCATGTAGGTGCCGGCGCGCAGCCGCTCGACGAAGCCCCCGACGTAGCCGGGCGAGCAGCGGTGCTTCTGCAGCGTGGGGAGCAGGGCGAGCAGGCGGTCGGTGAAGCCGTCCGGGGAGGCCGACGAGACGTCGTCAAGCCCTTCGAGGTCGATCACCGCCAGCAGGCAGGGCCGCGGCGAATGAATGTTGGGACCGCGCAGCAGGCGGCGTTCGACGAGCTTCACGATGCCGCTCCCTGGAAGCGGCCTTGGGCGCCGCTATCGGGCGTCGCCGTCACCGCACCGATCAGGTCGACGAGCGTCTTGGGGATGGGCCGGGCCCCTACGTCGTCGCGCGACGCGCTGGCGCCTGTCCTGCCGCCGTCGTGGCGGTAGTGGGCGCCAGCCGGCAGCAGGTGCAGCGTGACGTTGAAGAGCTCGAGGCTTTCCTTGTCGGCGGCGTCGAGGTAGTTCGACAGCATTTCGCAGCCATTGATCAACGTCACAGCGCCCTCGCCGATGATCTCTATGCCGTGGCTCGGCTCAATGACCAGGGCGGTGTATTCGTCGATGCCGGCGCCGAGCAGATATGGGTGCTGGGCGACGATGGCGAGCAGCCGGCCGAGCCGCTGGCGCTCCGAGAAGTGCTGGTCGATGACGACCCGGCGCACGAAGCCGAGGCCGGCCGCGAGGTGCACCAAACTCTTCTGCGGCAGGATGTCGCGGCTGCCGTCGAACAGCATGTGTTCCGACATCACCGATGCGCCGGCGCTGGTACCCGATGCAGGCGCCGCGCTCGCGCAGGGCGCGATGCATCGCCTTGTCGATGCGGGTGCCGCGGTCAGCGCGATCAGCCGCTTCTGGTCACCGCCGGTCATGAAGATACCGTCGGCCTCGTAGACCTGCTGGGCCGCGGCCTCGTCGCTGGCATCGTCGCGGTTGGCGATGGCGATGGCGATGGCGATGGCGATGGCGATGGCGCTGCGGCGCCGAGGGTTCCGAAGGCTTCGTCGTTTGCGCCCCCACATTTCCTCGTGCAGCGTGCTCGCGGCGGTGTGCCGGCACGGCCCGGGCGAGCTGCACGGGATTCTTGACGTCGCGCACACAGGCGACGGCGCCGAGTGCGTCCTCGCTGTCATCACAAGGCATCCCTCGTGTTCTTTGAATTGCCAACGCCACCATGCGTCACGACCGCAGGGAACGCCTTGCTCCGCTTCATATTCAGGTCAAGAAACGGTTGCCGTGCCCCATCAGGGCCCGGCCCAGGGCCCCGAGGGCGTGGTCATTCATGGGCGTCGCGCAGGTTGGTGTAGATCCGCGTCGCCAGCAGGCCGACGGGGCTGGAGTGGTTGGCAGGCGAGAGCAGTCCGATCAAGCGGGCCATTGCCTCAGCGCGGCCGGTCACGCCGGCCAGCCGGTCAGAGAGAAGGCGCAGGTCGGCATTGAAATCGCCGGCGGTGGCGCGATCTAGGCCGGCGAGGTGATGGCTCAGGACATCGGCCACCGTCGTGCCGTGGGCGGGGCGAGGCGGGCGCGAGACGGCATTGGCAGCAGGCGCGACGACGCGCTTCGGGAAGCGGCGTGCCGGGCGCCGCGGTAACGGCGGCGGCGGGGGCGATCCCAGCGTAGCCGCCCCAGGCGCAGCGACGATCCAGTCGGCGACCAGCGCCTGCTCCCAGGCCGTGAACACGCCGAACATGGGCGAGCCTTCGTCGTGCAGGAGCCTCCAGAAGCGGCTGTTCACCGGCGGCTGGCCGCGCCGGATCCAGCCCAGGTCTTCAAGTGCACGCAGGAAGTCGGGCAGGCGGGCAGGCTCGCTTAGCCACTCGGTCACCGTTTTGCCACCGACGCTGCAGTAGTCGGAGTGCAGCGGCGCGCCCACCATGGCTTTGTTGGCTAAAACGCCAAGCAGCTCGCGCTCCAGGTCGAACGACTCGATTGCATCGACCGTACCCATGCCTAGCAGGTTGAGCTTGAAGCCGGCGGCGACGCGCGCGAAGAATTCGCGGCCGCTTCCCAGGCGCGGCCAAGCCGCGAGCAGGCCGTCGAGCGCCTGCCGAGCATGACCGCTCGCCCCGTTGTCGACGGTGACATGCAGCGTGAAGTAGTAGGGGTCGATGTCGAGCTCGGCCAGCTCATAGGCGGTGATGGGCAGGTGCAAGGGCAGCTGCTCGTAGCCGAGGTTGAAGCCGATAAGTTCGGGAAGGAACTCGTCGGCATGGTGGGCGAGCGCGAGCTGAATGGCGCCCTGGGTGTAGTGCTCGTCAGCCAGCCGTTCGGCACCGTGGCCTTCGAGGCCGTGGCTGGAGAGCAAATCCCGGTAGAGGGCGACATGGTTTTGCGCCCGCCGGCCCTGGCCCAGCTCATCGAGGTAGATGCGAATAAGGGCACCGAATCGTGCGTCGTTCCAATGCGGCAGCAGGCCGTATAGCCACGCACCGTCGACCAGCTTGGTCGGAGCGACGGCGCGCAGGAAGTGCAGAGCGTGCGAGCGAGTTGAGAAGAAGCGGCGCGGCGCTCCAGCCTGCCGCTCGTCGAGGTATTGACGGTAGCGCTCGGCAGCTTCGCGGTTTTCTTGCTCCAGCCATACCGGAAGCGAGCGGATGTGATCGGGAAAGTCGCACGCCAACTCGCTAGTGGCGTCGATCTGATCGAGCAGGAACGAGCGCGACGCCGAGCGCGCCAGCTCGTCAATCTGCCCGGGCCCGCCTCCGCCCTCACGCAGCAGCGCTGAGTACAACGAAACGGCGCGGGCGCGGGCGCGGGCGCGACGCGGCGGTGTCGCGTTTGGGTCGGCCCGATGAATCCCGGAGACAGAACTGTCTTTCAATTTTAGCAATCCACAAAAGAGTTCGTGCCGCGGAGGGGCAAGCGACATACCCGTTCCCTGGAACGTACGGAGAAGTTGTTGCCCTCAACCATTCCGACTGCTGGCAGTCGAGGCTTTCTATCGGGACAGCCTGTGACAGTGACTCGGGGTCCTATCGATATCCAGCCTCTCGTTGAAGTGGCGGCGGGTGTCCCCCGTGGGGGGTCATTGACACAGTGGCGAAAGACTGCGAAGGGAGTTGAGGGAGCGTTCGCCTGAAAACGGCGGGTCTCCTGACCGGCCAGTAGTCGGCTCTTGCCTGTCGAGTCCTGAGTTCATCCGCTCGACTTTCAAGATGCAGGCCCAGCTCTTGGCTCGGGCGCGAGAACTGAGCTTGAACTTCCTGTCGTCCGAAATCGCGCCTTCAACCGGGACGGCAGCGCTACAGCAGTGCGGCGGCCAGGTACCACAGGCCGGCGGCCCAGGCCAGTGTGCGGGAGCACGCTGCGTGGCGCCACAGTGCCAGGCACAGGAACAGCGGCGCGGAGTGCAACGCCACTGGCAGGTCCATGGGCGCACGTTGTGCCACAAGCATCAGGGCGGCAAAGCTTGCCAGCAGGTTCAACAGGCCGCGGCGACGACGATGTCGCGCCAGAACACCATCGCTGCCGGCCGCTCGCCGCGCCAGCGGCGGGCGAAAAAGCCGCTTCGCTGCGCAGCGCCCGGCACGATGTGCGGCTTGCTCTTCTGGCCGCCGAAAATGCCCAGCAACATCAGCAAGGACTGGAATCGTTGTAGATGCTGAGGTACACGCCCAGAGTGGCGCTGACGTAGTTGGTTTCCAGCCCGTCCTGCGCTCGCTTGAGGTCATGCACCCGAGGAGCCAGCCATGCCAAGGCGCGACTTTTGCGGCCGTGCCGGGCGTGGCTCAGAAAGCTGCTCCTCGAACGCTCGTCCGGCAACTGGTGTGCCGCATTGACCTGCTTCCGCAAATAGGTGACTGCCGCATCGAGCTGCTCCGGCTTCAAGGCATAGGGATCGAACCGTGCCATTCCCCAAGCTCGCATCAGGTCGCCCAGCGCCCGCTCGCCGGGCACATATTTCATGGACCAATCGCCGAACGTGCGTTCGTTGGTCGGCTCGCGCGCCAATTCCGTTACGTCGGAGGCGGCGGCCGCCGACAAGCAACTGCAGACGATCCTGCAAACCATCAGCGGCCCGCTGGTGAAGCTGCTCACTCGGGATGTCGCTCGCCGCCTGTTCAAGGTGAGCAGTACCTTCGGGACCGGTGTTGGCGCGGTGACAGGCAGTGCCGCGGACGCGGAGCGTCGCAAAGGCGCTGCACGCCACACAGGCGCAGCATGCGATGGGCCGCAGCCAAGCTTGGAAAGCCCCGGATGCCTTGCCCGCGCCTTCACGTCTCGGGCTGACAGTGCGCTTCATGCCATTCTTGGTCGTCGATTCATTAATCGGGGAAGGCCGCATCGACAGCGGCGCCCGGTCGAAGGTTTAGCCGCTGTTCGATACGAAAGACATGGTCAAGTGGTCGTCGAGGCCTGCCTCGGCGGCTGCGACGTTGACGAGCGATGATCGGGCCACTGACGGAGATGTTTATCCCGGAGCACGTTAGCGCGATTTCTGGAGTGTGACCGGTTTGAGCGTCCGGTACTGAGTTCGCCAAGCAGGGCGTCCAGCGCCGCCACGCCGCTGGGAACAACTTCGCGGCTGAACACCGCGCCATGCTCGTTCGGCGTCAGCCGCGGAAAGACCTCCAATCCGCTCGGTCCAGCACCATGCGACGTGGCTTGACGCGCTCCACCGCCTCAAGGAGCGCTTGGACCAGCCGTGCGATTCCGTAGTGACGCGCAGTTCGCTCGCCATCTCACCCAGGGTCACATACCGGGTGGTGTCGCCTTCCCTCACGCCTTGCAGCAGCTATTGCAGCGCCAAGGTCGTCTTGCCGGCGCCGGGTTCGCCGTTGATCATGCAGGACCATGCGCGCCGCACCGAGATCCTGTGCAGCAAGGACGAAGTGCAGGAAGCTTTCGAGCTCTGCAAGCAGGCCTACTTCGACGACTACGTGCTGTATGGGCGCTGTATGGGCCTCATACCCACGACGGGCCACGTCTGGCCATGAGCGCCTGGAACGTCTGCCGCGACATGAGGTCGCAGCGCTCCGGCACCTTGCGGCCAGCCGAGTTGCTTGCGCATCCGCGGCCATGTCGGACGCGCGGATCCTGGAAGGCTCGGTCGAAGAGCTCGGCCTTGATCCGGCCGACTACGGCACGCACTCCAAGCGGCGCACGAAGGCAACGCTGTGCCATTCAGGGGTGCCCGGCATCGCGGTCACGGCGACGTGTATACCCTTGGTAGGCGATTTGCAATCGACACGGCGCTGTGGGACTGGGCACTCGACGACCGCATCAGCGGCCGCACGGTGTATCAGCGTCGACTCGTTAGACTCTTTGCGGTGACGTCAGCACAAATCGCTGCGTCCTCGCGGCACTGGGGGCCCCTGCCTCAGAGCCGAAGCGCATGACGCGCGTCTAACTGGTCGACGACCATGTGATGCTGCGCGACGGCATCCGCTCGGTGCTCGAATCAGCCGGCCACCAAGTGGTGGGCGAGAGCGCCGACCTGACGACCGCCCTTGGCGAATTGCTGCGTTTGAGCCCCGAGGTTTTGCTGCTCGATCTCAACCTCGGCCAGCGCTCGGGGCTCGAACTCCTGACTGCCGTCATCAGGATCGTGCTGCCTGCGCCCATTTTCGAGATCGAGGCTTCGATCGGGAACTCTTCGCCGTTGGCCCGCACGGCCGTCAACGCGTGCAGCAAGCCGCCCACGTGGCGCACGCTGGCGCGGGAGTCGTGGCCGCGACCGGTCCATTCACCACCGTTCTGGCGGCCGCCGTGATGTGTGAAACACGCGCAGGATTTCTACCGTCTCGCCCCGCACGCGGTAGGGAACGATGTAGCGCGTATTTGCCACGATCAACTCGCGGGTGCCGGGCACTCGACCAGGCCGACCGAGACCCGGCTGCTCCGCAAGAATTGAGACGGCATCAAGTACGCGCTTGACGACCAAACCCGCGGCCGTGGCGTCGTCAGCCGCGATGTAGGTAGCCTCATCGTCAAGGTTGCGCAGTGCCTTGCGCAGCCACCTAACGCGCATTCACTTTCCACTTCTTGGCCAGTGCAGTGACATCCTTGTCGCTGGCAAAGTCACCGGCATCGGCTTCCTTCAGCGCCGCCTGGATCTCGCCGATCTGCCACTCGTTGTTTTCGACGTAGGAACGGATGGCTTCAGCGGCCAGGAACGACTTGCTGCGCTGGGTCGCTTCGGCCAAGACATCGAGGCGGTCCTTGACGTCGTCTTCAAGGCGGACGGTCATGGTCGTGGACATGTTTGGGGCTCGCAGTGCTTTAATGTACACACAATACCACAACGGCGCACTTCGTTCGCTGACTCAAGGTCACGGATGCAGTCATGTGAGTGGCTGTGGAGCACGGCGCCGATGACGGGTTTCGGGCAGGTCAACCGCGCATCTGGATCTCCGGACTCGACCCTCTGCTGTCGTCGGCGCCGTCAAACCCACTGCCGGCGAGCAGACGTTCGCACATGATCCTCGCTGATCGACCTAAGCGGTCTACCACTCAGCTGCAATTCTCTGCCCGTAGGCGGCGTCACTCCCCGGGTGATCGGTAC
>NZ_JACDCU010000208.1 GCF_013817365.1 Methylibium sp.
GCTGACTGGCGCCGACTCGACGGGGCTCAGTCTGGAAGACGAATGCGACGGCCAGCCGGTGTTTCGCTGGGTCGCCACGGCCGGCGAATTGCGCCCGCATCTTCATCAGACTCTGCCGCGCGACTTCAGCCCCTGCGGCGCCGTCGTGCAGGCGGGCGAAGGGATGCTGATGCGCGATCCGGCGCGCTACTTCCCGTACATCGAGGCCTTGGGCACGCCGATCCAGGAAGTGCTTCTTGCGCCGTTCTCCAGGGCGGGCCGCGCCATCGGGACGGTGTGGGCGGTACTCGAGCCGGGAAGCAAGCCCTTCGATGCGGAGGATCTTCGCGTCTTGCAGAGTCTTGCCGAGTTCGCCGGCATGACCGCTCAGTCGTCGGATGCCTTGTGCACTTTGAATATCGCTCGCGACACCACGGAGCGCCGGCTCTCGGAGGTGAGCGGCATCTTCATGCAGGGCAACGACGACACCGAACACGAGCGGGTTCTCAGGGAGCTGCAGGAAGCGGATCGACGCAAGGACGCATTCCTGGCGACTCTCGGGCATGAGCTGAGGAATCCGCTGGGTACGATCCGCCTCGCGACGCACCTCCTGCAGCAATCAGCCACCGAGGCGCAGAAAGGCGCCATCGCCATCATCGAGCGTCAGAGTTCTGCGCTAGTGACGCTCATCGACGATCTGACGGATTTGACGAGCATTCGCCGCGGCAAGGTAGTGCTCGCGTCGTCGTGGATCAACGTGCAGGATGTCTTGGCAGCGGCCGTGGAGGTCGCTCGACCCCTGCTGGAAAAACATCAACATATGCTCGACGTTGCGTTGCCGCCGGCGCCGATGCGGCTGTATGCCGATCAGGCCCGCTTGACGCAGGTGCTGGCCAACCTGTTGAACAACGCGGCGAAATACACCCCGCGCGGCGGAAGTATTTCCGTTCGTGCCGAGGAGACCGAGCGCCACGTGGAGCTGAGCGTGCGTGATACCGGCATCGGCATCGATCCGTCGGTGCTTCCCACAGTCTTCGACATGTTCATGCAGTCCGCTCAAGCGCTCGATCGAGCGCAAGGCGGGTTGGGCATCGGCCTGGCGCTGGTGCGCCAGCTCGTCGAGTTGCACGGGGGCCAAGTCATGGCCCGCAGTGAAGGCATCGGCAAGGGCAGCGAGTTCATCGTCCTGCTTCCGCGGGATGAGGAAGCCGGCGTGACAGGTGACGGAAAAAGAGCCGGCTGAGCGGCAGCTCGCGTCGCTGAATCGCTGAGCGCGCATGCGTCGGCTGCGAGCGGACGTATAAGAACGGCTCGCCAACGAGGAGCGCCGATGTCGATCCGCAGACGACAAATGCTGCTGGCCGGGCCTGTGTTGCTCAGCCTGCAGGCCTGTTCCACGCTCCGCCAAGCTGCGCCTGAGCCACCCGCGCAACCGGTGCAGCAGGTTTCTTCGGGGCCGCCCGACGAGGTGGCGGTCTATCTGGTTCCACTCGGCGAATTCCCGCAGGGGCTCGCCCTCAATCTCGCCAAGGGACTGCAACAGACCTTGGGCATTCGCATCGAGTCCACCGTTCCGCTTACGCCGCTGCGCTTGTCCCCGCAGCCCGGCACGAACCAGTATGAGAGCGAGGCGCTTTTGGTCGCCGGCCGGGTCGCATCGGCATCGTTTGCAGGCATCTCGGAGGCAAGCTACTGCGTGTTCCTCACGGTTCGCCCGATCAACTCCGCCGCCGCTGCTTCGCGCTATCAGGTTTCAGCCCACAACCGGGGGCTCAACAGTTCGGTGGTGTCGTTGGCCGGCCTGCTCGAACCCGGGCAGGACCGGCCGATCTTCACCGAGCGGACCGCGTGGCGGCTGTTCAAGATGAGCAAGCGTGCGATCGGTGAAATGCATCTCGGCTGGTCCCGGTCCACCGAGCCCCTCGATCTCATGTACGCGCCGATCCTGAGTCTCGAGGATGTCGATCGCATCGGCTACGAGCACACGGCGCAGCCTGGGGCCCACTGAGGCGCCAATGCAGCGCTCATAGTCTCAGCGCTGCGGCATAGCCGGTCATCTCCAGATAACCCCGTCCGACGCGCCTGCCGCTCGCGTCGAACAAGTCGCTCAGCCCTTCCCAGTAGACCGCGCCGGTCGAGCCGCGGCTGTCGAGTTCTTGCGCATCGAGCCGAGCTCGCACGTCGAAGCGGCCGGCCGGTGTTTCGATGCGCCAGGCGACCGGGTAGTTCGCGCGGGTGGCCGGGCTGAGCCAGGTTCTCAAGGGATCGAAACGCACGGCGTTACTTGCGAAGCTTCGGGCGATGCCGCCCGGCGCGCGGTAGCTGCCGCCGGCCCACAGCGTGCTGCCGTCGCGCCGGCGCAGCCTGAAGGCGGTGAGCGCGCCACCATCGTCCAGGTTCATGCCGATCCAGTCCCAGCCCACCGCATCGGGATGCAGCAGTGCCTCGCTCCACTCGTGGTCCAGCCAGGCCCGGCCGGCGACACGAAGCGCGCGGCCGTCGAGTCGCAGCGTGCCGCTGACGGCGAGTTGCGGCTCGCTCAGGTAGTAGCTGGCCTGCGAAGGCTCCGGGCCCTTGCGCGAATAGCCGGCGTCGCCCTGCAGCAGCACGGGCTGCGTGGCATCGAAGCGCAGGTCGAAGGCGAAACCCTGCGAGGGAGCGTCGAGCCGGGCGCGGTAGTGATGGCTGCCGACAGGGCCATGGCGGTCGAGCTTCCAGCCGCGCAGCGTGACGGCGGTGTCGGTGGTCGACGCCTCGGCGATGCCGAAGCCGGTGCGGGCGATGCGTTGATCGTGGCGCAGGCGGCGCTGTTGCGGATCGGTCAGCGCGGCATGCGCGAACAGCAGTTGGTGGGCGGCGAAGCGGCTCGGGTGGCCCGGCGCCAGATCGGTCCGCGACCTGAAGAAGGTCAGCTGGAAGCCGAAAGGCTCGACGCTGCCCGGCACGTCGAGCGCACCGGTGATGTACCACCATTCGGTGCGGTACTCAGGGTGCGAACCGAAGTCGCGCGGCAGGCGGATCGGCACGCCGGGGCGCACGACAGGCGCCGCCGCGGTCTGCGCCTGTGCAGGCTGTGCGTGGCTCTGTCGCATCGCGGCGGCCAGTGCCGGAGCCAGCAGCAGCCTGCGGCGCAAACGACTCATGGCTTGCTGCGCCGCACGGGCGCGACTTTTCGAAGGCAGTCGAGCGCCGGGTAGGGCGCAAGCGCCGCAACGGTGGAGCGACGGTGCAACGTCGACCTCACCAGTCCTCCTTCACCGCCAGCACCGCATCGCGCGAAACCGCTTGCCGTGCGGCCAGCGCCGCCGTCAGCGTGCCGGCCACGACGACGGCGGCGCACAGCGCGGCCAGCCGACCCCAGGGCGCCAGTAGCTCCATCGTCCAATGAAAGCTCTGCGGGTTGACGACATGCACCAGCACCACGCTCACCGCCAAGCCGAGCGCCAAGCCGAGCAGCGCGCCGGCCGCCGTCCACGCGGCGCCTTCGCCGGCCACGATGGCGAGCACCTGGCGCCGCGTGAAGCCCAGGTGCGCGAGCAGCCCGAACTCCTTGCGCCGCGCCAGCACCTGCGCCGAAAAGCTCGCCGCGATGCCGAACAGGCCGATGACGATCGCCACCGCCTGCAGCCAGTAGGTCACGGCGAAGCTGCGGTCGAAGATGCGCAGCGAAGCGGCGCGTATCTCGCTCGCCTGCGCGAACTCGATCAGCGCCGGGTCCGGCGCCAGTGCGCGCAGCCGCTGCTGCAGCGCCGCCATGTCGGCCCCTGGCGCGAGCGTGAACGCCAGGTCGTTGACGCGGGTGTCGCCGGTGAGGGCGCGAAAGTCGCTCTCGGCGATCACCACGGCGCCGTGCTGGCGCGCGTAGTCGCGCCAGACGCCGCGCACGAAAAAGTCGGCGTCGATGCTGCGCGCCGATCCGTCGGCGCCGATGCGCGTGAGCGGCAGTGTGAGACGCGTGCCCGGCGCCGCGTCGTAGAGCGCAGCCATCGCTTCGCTTACGTAGGCGCTGCGCGTGTCCGGCGTCTCCGGCATCAGCTCACCGACCAGCGGCAGCGTGCGCGCCGGGTCTTCCAGCGGCCTGGCGATCAGCACCGGCGCCGGCCGCGAAGGGTCGAGCGGCATCGCGGTGGCGCGCAGCGCTTCGGCGCGTGCGACGCCGGGCAGCACACGTGCGGCGACCACGAAATCGGGCGGCAGCCAGGCCGTCTCGTTGCCGCCGCCGCCGGGCGAGGCGGTGCGCACGTACAGATCGGCCGGCAGCACGGTGTCGAGCCAGCGCGAAACCGCGTCGCGAAAACTCGCGACCATGACCGTCAGCGCCACGGCCAGGCTGAGGCTGGCCACCACGCCGGCCACGGCCACCGTGGCGCTGGAACGCAGGTGTCGTGCACGCTCGATTGCCAGCAGCCATTGCGGCTGCGTGCTCGGCCGCACCCAGCGCAGCAGCAGCGCCACGCCGGCCGGCACGCAGGCGATGCCGCCGATGAGCAGCAGCGCCACCGATGCATACGCAAACAAGGCCAGCCCGGCCACCGGCGGCGCGAGGGCGAGCAGCGCGCCAGCGGCCATCAGCGCGGGGCCGAGCCAGGGTCGGCTGGGTGCATGGCCGGCTTCGCCCAGCCCCTTGAGGGCTTGCGCCGGCGCCATGCGCTGGGCCGCGCGCGCCGGCAGCGCGCCGCCAACAACTGCGGCCAGCACACCCAGGCCTGCATAGAGCGCGGCGGCGCCGGCGGTGAACCGCAGCGTCGGCGCCACGCCCTCGAAATAGCCGCCCCCCAGGTCGCCGCCGAGCCAGCGCAGCGCCAGCAGCGCCAGGCCGGTGCCGGCGGCAATGCCGAGCACGCTGCCGACGATGCCGAGCAGGGCCGATTCAGCCAGCACCAGCTGGAGCCGCTCGCGCGCCGTCAGGCCGAGCACGCCGAGCAGCGCGAACTGCGGCAGTCGCTTGGCAACCGCCAGCGACAGGATCGAGAACACCAGAAACGCCCCCGTGAAGAGCGCGACCAGCGCCAGCACCGTGAGGTTGACGCGGTACGCACGCGACACGTTGGAAAGCCGCGCGGTCGCCTCGTCGGGCGCGGCCGCGCGCACATCCGCCGGCAATGCGAGTTCCCGAAGGACCGAAGCGCGATCCGCCCCTGCGGCCAGCCGCACGTCGATGCGCGAGAGCCGCCCGAGCCGGTCGAACGCGGCCTGCGCGCCGGCGATGTCCATCACCGCCAGCGGCACGCCCGGCGCCGCATTGCCGCCGGCCACCCGAAGCGGCTGCAGGCTCAGGCCGCTCTGCACCTGCAGCGCGTCGCCCGCATCGAGGGCGAAGCTGCGTTGTGCGGTGGGGTTGAGGAATACCGCGTGGGGATCGAGCGTTGCAAACCGGCTGCTTCCTTCTGCGGCTTGCGGCAGCAGCGCCGGTGCGAGCTGCGGTGCCACCAGCGCGTCGATGCCGAGCACACGCAGCGGCTTGCGCTGGCCGCTGGCGTCGATGGCATAGCTGTCGATCTCGATCACGGGCGAAGCGAGCGCAACTTGCGGATGCGCGGCCACGCGCGCGTAGATTGCCTCGTCGAATCCGCGGGTGCCGCTGCCACGCAGCGTCAGGTCGGGCTCGCCGCCCACGCTTCGCACCGCGCCGGCGAACTCCGCCAGCGCCGAGGCATTGATGAGGTGCACCGAGAACGCCAGTGCCACGCCGAGCATCACCGCCAGCATCGCGACGGCGTGCCGGCCGGCGTGGTGGCGCAGTTCGGGCCAGGAGAGGTGGCGCAGCAGCGTGAACATCGAAGCAGCCTTGCGCGCTTCTTCAGGCGGAGACCAGGCCAGTGGGCGTGAGCCGGAGCGCGCGGTCGGCGCGCGCTGCCGCGGCGACCGAGTGAGTGACCAGCACGCAGGCGGCGCCTTCGCGCCGCACCTCGGCCGCCAGCGCGTCCATCACGCGCTCCGCAGTCGCCGGGTCGAGATTGCCGGTCGGTTCGTCCGCCAGGATGAGCCGGGGCTTGTGGACCAGCGCACGCGCGATCGCCACGCGCTGCAGTTGCCCACCGGAAAGCTGCGCCGGCAGGCGCGCGCCCAGCTCGCCGATGCCCACGGCCTCCAGCATGTCCCGCACCCGCCGTGGGTCCGGGCGGGCCAGCAGCAGCAGCGGCAGCGCCACGTTGTCGCTGACGTTAAGGTGAGGCAGCAGGTGAAACGCCTGGAACACGAAACCGAGCTTGGCGCGACGCAACAGGGCTTGTGCGCGCTCAGGCAACGCGTTGATCGCTTCGCCGTCGAGCCGCACCGTGCCGGCGTCCACAGTGTCCAGCCCGGCAATGGCGTTGAGCAGTGTCGACTTGCCGACCCCCGATTCGCCGAGCAGCGCAATGAACTCGCCCGCTTGGACGCGCATGTCAACATTTTCGAACACCGTGCTGGCGCCGTAGCGCTTGGCCAGGCCGGTGATCTCGAGCAGGCTCGCATGGGCGGTGCGCGGCGGTGCTTCAGCACCCGCCGGCAATGGCGAGCTTGCGTCGGTTCGGTGCTGCGTCGAGCTCATGACGCGCCGCGCGGCGTGCGGAGCGGGCACCGGGCCAGCAAGGAGGGCTTCCTTGCCCAGCTGCGCCAGCGCTCGCTCATCCGTTCGCTTTCATCAGCCGCCGCGCCAGCGTCACCACCTGCGTGGTCGCGTCGGGCGCGTCGCAAGCCACGACGTGCCGCCACGGCATGCCGCGCAGCCAGGTGAGTTGGCGCTTGGCGAGCTGGCGTGTCGCGGCGCTACCGAGCTCGATCAGGCGTTGCCGGTCGGGCGCATCGCTCTCGTCGAGCGCCTGCCAGGTCTGCCGGTAGCCGACGCAGCGCATGGAGGCCAGTCCGGCGTGCAGGTCGCCGCGCGCGCGCAGGCCGCGCACTTCGTCGATCAGTCCGG
>NZ_JACDCU010000576.1 GCF_013817365.1 Methylibium sp.
GGTAGCAACTGTCTTTCAGATGGCAGGTTTCACATAGTGTGCGGCATCGCGCAGCATTGCATTGAGGATGGTGAGGAGCTTGCGGGCGCAGGCGATGATGGCGAGCTTGAAGGGCTTGCCGGCGTCCTGCAGGCGGCGCCGGAAGGCCTTGATGTGCGGGTCGTAGCGGCTGGCGATGAAGGCTGCGAGGTAGAGGGTTCGGCGCACCTCGGTCCTGCCGCCCCAGATGCGGCGCCGGCCGCGCATCTGGCCGCTGTCGCAAGCGTGCGGCGCCAGGCCCGCGAGGCTGGCGATGGCGCGCCGGTCGAGGCGGCCGAGCTCTGGCAGGCGCGCGACCAGGTTGGCGGCGATGACTGGCCCGATGCCGGGCACGCTTTCGAGGCGTGCGGCGCGGTCGGCGAGCGCCGGGTGCGCCTCGATCTGCGCCGCGATCTCGGCCTCGAGGCGCTCGATCTGGCCGCGCAGAACGCGCAGCAGGGCGGCGATCTGCTTGCGCAGGAACCGGTCGCAGGCTTGGCCGAGGCGCTGCGTCTCGGCTTTGCGCATGGCCCCGAGCGCGTCGCGCCGGGCGACGAGCTCGGCCAGGCGCATGCCGGCCGGGTCGGCTGGCGGCGTCGGGCGCGGCGCGAGCGCCCGGCCCATCTCGGCGAGCACGGCGGCATCGACCTGGTCGGTCTTGGCCAGCCGCCCGCAGGCGCGCGCGAACTCGCGGGCCTGGCGCGGATTGACCCGCGCATAGGTGACGCCCGCGGCGTCCAGCGCCCCGGCGAGCGGCCGCTCATAGCCGCCAGAAGCCTCGAAGACCACGAGCGCGCTCGACGCCTTGTCCGCGAAGCGCCGCAGCATCGCAGGGGCGGTGCGGAGCCTTTGCTTCTCGCCGGTGGACTGCCAGTGACAGTCGATCCAGCCCTTCGAGACGTCGACGCCGATCACCTCTTGCGGTATCGTCATGGAGCCTATCCTTGATCTGCGGGGTCGGCAGCTCTGACAGCCGCCCCTGGCAACTGTTCAGGTTGGGTAGACAAAGGCGGGCGAGCCCCAAGCTACGGCACGGCCTTCACGGCCAAGGGTGCGACGGGGTCTCGCCCGCCCCATCAATCGCACAATTCGAAGAGACAAGGGTGCGTGCTCGCACGCACCGCCATATCAGTGCTGCTTTGGCAGCCGCATCAACCGCGCCAGCGCCGCAGGCTCGTGCCCATAGCCCGCCTCCTCGACCGCTTCCGCCGCGGCCAGGCGCGCCGCCTCGGTCTTGTTCTGGTTCAGCTTGAACGTCGCCTCGACCGCCTCGACCGTCATCTCCACCGGCACGATCTGGCGCATCATGCGCTCGGCCAGCCCCGCCGTCATCTTGTCCATCGTCCAGGGCCGCTTGGCCAGCTGCGCCTCGTGCGCCGCCGACAGCCGCTCGAGATGCGGCCGAAGCGCCTCGTCCGGCAGCAGCCGCAGCCGGCCCCGCAGATGCACGGCGACATAGTTCCAGGTCGGCACCTGATCGTCGGTGCCGTACCAGTCGGGCGAGACGTAGGCGTCCGGACCCGAGACGATCAGCAGCGCCTCGGCCGGCCCGCGCCGCAGATGCCGGGCCAATGCGCCGCCGCGCGACAGGTGCCCCGCCACCGTCGTCGCCTCGAGCACGAAGGGCACGTGGCTCGCCAGCACGCCCTCCGGCGCCGCCACCGTCAGAACGCCGAAGCCGCGCTCGCGCGCCGTCACCAGCGCGCGCGCCTGATCGTCCTCGCGAAAGACGGGGTTCGGGTGCATGGCAGCCGCCTCTACCCCAGTCCGCGCCGCCCCGCAATCACCCGAAGCACGGCCGTGATCAGCCGCGCCCGGCCGTGTCGGGCAGCGCGCCCTCGGCGGCGGCCCGCGCATAGCCGGCGTTGAACCTGGCATAGCCCGGCGCGCCCCCGATCCGGCGCCGCATCATCGCGTGCATCAGCGGCAGCTTGTGGAACGGCACCGCGGGATAGGCGTGGTGCTCGGAATGATAGGGCATGTTCCAGGCCAGCCAGCGCACCAGCCGGTTCGTCGGCGTCGTGCGGCTGTTCTGCAGCATGTCGGCGACATGCGGGCAGCGGCCGTGCTCGGCCAGGAGGTAGCCGCGCAGGGCGGGCGCGCCCAGCAGCAGCGGCAGCACCCAGCACCAGAG
>NZ_JACDCU010000577.1 GCF_013817365.1 Methylibium sp.
GACTCTTACATCCGTTGGTACAACGAGAAGCGGATCAAGATCTCACTGGGCTTCCGCAGCCCCATCGAGCACCGAAGGAGCCTCGGACTCGCTGCTTAACCAGTCCAAGATTTCTGCCGCATCCCCGGGTGATCAAAGTTCGGCCGGCGCGGACACGCCCAGCCATTCCGCTGGACCGCCACAGCCGATTCAATCCTGGAAAAGCTGCGTTGATGTTTCGGCCGTCCATGTGACGTGTTTGCGCTCACGATCTACGCCTGTGACTGCGCCCAGCAGCACGCGTGTATTGCGCTGGCGCCGGACCAGGCTTCGAATCGGCCAGGCGATGTCGGCCGGCGACAGCCCAGCCGTCGCCACTTGGTAAAGCAGCGGTTGAAAGAGGTGATGGTTCTGCCGGTCGATCAGGGTGATGTCCGCCGGCGCCTTGGCGAGCCGCTTCGCGACAGTGAGGCCGGCGAAGCCAGTGCCGACGATGACTACGCGCGGGCGCTAACCCTTCACGTCGTCGCCGCTGTCGGGCATGGACGCGCCCACAAGGCGACCGACGCGTCGAACTCGTCCGCAAGAAACGTCCTGGCGCCGAGGCCGGTTGCATCGCCGGCGAAACGGCCGAGCCGCGCCGCGCAGTCGAAGAAGCCCGGAGCCGGCAAGCCGCCGCGCCACGTGCTGATGACCATGGCCGAGATGAAGGGACGGTCGGCCGCTGCGTCCTCGGCCATGAGTTGTTCCAACGCCTCAGTCACTTGATGAATGGTGTGGGGGGGCGAGAGCAGCATCGCCTTGGCCACGTCCCGATAGGGGACCGGGACGCGCCGTACGGCGAGCGTTTGAAGATGCGTTCGCAGCCGGCCGGCGAGCGCGTGAGTCGGGTTCGTTGGGTTGTTGTCGATGGAGATCGCTAAAGCGGGAACACGAGTCATTGCGGCGCGGTTCCGATGAGAGAGCCCCTCTCCGGCAAGGGCTTGCCTTGGACGAAGTTGATGCAGATCCCGTCCAGTTCCTCCAGAAGCAGCGGCTCGCTCGAGAAGCCGCACGCATAGGACTGCTGTCGCTCCCGGCTGCAGTCGTCGCCTTCCAGATGCGTACACGACGCGCAATTGCCGAACGTCGGTATGCCCCTCTCCAACGCCACCTGGCCGAGCACGCGCTGCAAGGCGTTGGCGAACTGACTACGGCCACCCAGGGGCAGGGTGTCGACGGCACGGACCAGGGTTTCGAAGAGATCATTCTCGAGAATGGCCTTGGCTTTCTCCGTCAGAACGAGATGAACACTGCGCCGGTCAGACTCTGACCGCATGCGCGCCAGATAGCCCCGGGCCTCAAGGTTCTTGATCGTCTGCGACGCCGTGCCCCGCGTCGTGCCGTGAAAAGCGGCGAAGGCAGATGGCGTTCGGGAGAAGCGGTTGGCCCGCCCGAAGTACCTGAGCCCCGCCCACTGGACCGGCGTCAGCCCCTCTCCGTGCGCCTCGGCGGACGCCATGCGCCCCAGTTGCAAGACCAACTCCGCGATCGCACGACTGTCCATCTTCAACTCCTTGTCCATGCCTAGATTGTAGCGTTAAGAAACCATGTTGACAAGTCTATGGTTTCGAAGCGACACTACATGAAGTTCTTGCAGCGGCGCGAGGAACCTTCAGGCGATCCAGCGCGGATCTCCCTGCTGATCGCGGTGCTTGGTATGGCTACTTTGGAGGCTGACTGATGGCGATTACCTTGACAGAAAACGCGGCAAAACAGATTCAGAGCCAGTTGGCGAAGCGCGGCAAAGGGCTTGCCCTGCGCATCGGCGTCAAGAAAGTGGGCTGTACGGGCTTGGCGCATACCTTTGACATCGCCGACGAAATACGCCCTGGAGACCACACATTCGAGTCGCACAACGCACGTGTCGTTCTCGATACCGACAGCCTGTCGGTGCTCGATGGCTCGCGTATCGATTTCGTCAAGGAGGGGCTCAAGCAGATGTTCAAGTTCGACAATCCCAACGTCGAAAGCGAATGCGGCTGTGGCGAGAGTTTCAACGTAAAAAAACCCAAGTTTGACGTAAAGAATACTGAGGTAGTAACCCCATGAGCGCAGTCACTGAAAAAATCCAGACGGAAATGCCCTCACCTTTTGTCTTTACCGACAGCGCGGCGGCCAAAGTCGCTGAAT
>NZ_JACDCU010000209.1 GCF_013817365.1 Methylibium sp.
CGCACGGGCAGCAGCACCGAGCCGCGCCGCGAGGTGACGTGCAGCAGCGTGCCTTCGGCCCAGCCGCGGCGCGCGAGTTCCTGCGGGTGGAGCTCGATGGCCGGCTCCGGCACGTGGCCGAACAGCAGGCCGAGGGTGCCGGTGCGGCTCATGCCGTGCCACTGGTCGCGCAGGCGGCCGGTCGTCAGGGAGAACGGGAAGCGCGCATCGCGCGGCTCGGCGACCGGGCGGTAGGGCATGTCGGCGAAGCGGGCGCGGCCGTCGGCGGTGGGAAAGACGCCGTCCGCGTAGAGCCTCACCTTGCCCGTGGCTTGTCCTTCCGGGCAGGGCCACTGCGCGGGCGCGCGCTCGAGTTGCGCGTAGTCGAGCCCGGTGATGTCGAGATCGCGCCCGCGGGTGCTTTCGCGGTGCTCGTTCCAGACCGATTCCGGCGTGGCGTAGCGAAAGAGCGTCGCCGCCCGGTCAGCGCCTCCAGTTCCGCGACGCGCGTCGCCTTGCGCTCCCGAGCAGAGGGGGGTGTCGATCGGGGCGGGGTGCGTCGCCGCCTGCGAAATACGTCGCGGCAGCCGGGCTTCGAGCCGGCGCGCGAAATCGACCGCCGCGGCCCAGTCGTGGCGCGCGGCGCCGGGGGCTGCCACGGCGGGCCGCACGCGGCTGATGCGACGCTCGCTGTTGGTGACCGTGCCGTCCTTCTCGCCCCAGGTGGTGGCGGGCAGCAGGAGGTCGGCATAGGCGGCTGTGGCGGTGGTGGCGAAGGCTTCCTGCAGCACCACGAACTCGCAGCGTTCGAGCGCGCGGCGCACCACGGCCTGGTCGGGCATGGACTGTGCGGGGTTGGTGCAGGTGATCCAGAGCGCCTTGATCTCGCCGTCGGCGGCGGCCTGGAACATCTCGACGGCGCTTTTGCCCGGTGTTGCCGGTACGTCGGCCACGTTCCACAACGCGGCGACCTCCGCGCGATGCTGCGGGTTCGCCATGTCGCGGTGCGCGCTCAGCAGATTGGCAAGGCCGCCGACCTCGCGCCCGCCCATCGCGTTGGGCTGGCCCGTCAGCGAGAACGGCCCGGCGCCGGGCTTGCCGATCTGCCCTGTCGCGAGATGCAGGTTGATCAGTGCGGCGTTCTTGTCGGTCCCGCTGGTGCTCTGGTTGAGGCCCTGGCAATACAGGCTCAGCGTGGGCGTGCGCTGCTGCGGGCCGCCGTCGTCGGTCAGGCCGCCGAACCAGCGTGCCGCCTGCACGATGGCTTCCTCTTTCAAGCCGCAGATCTGAGCCACGTACTTCGGCGTGAATTCGCGCACGCGGTCGCGCAGCGCGGTGAAGCCGCGGGTGTGGGCGGCGATGTAGGCCGCATCGGTCAGGCCCTCCCACAGCAGCAGGTGCAGCAGGCCGTGGAACAGCGCCACGTCGGTGCCCGGAAGCAAGGGCAGGTGCAGATCCGCGCATTCAGCCGTCTCGGTGCGGCGCGGGTCCACGACGATCAGCTTCATGCCCGGGTTGGCGCGCCGCGCGTCTTCGAGCCGGCGGAACAGCACCGGGTGGGCCCAGGCCGTGTTGCTGCCGGCGATGAAGACCGTGTGCGCATGGTGCAGGTCGTCGTAGCAGGCGGGTGGGGCGTCCGCGCCCAGCGTGGCCTTGTAGCCGGCCACGGCGCTGGACATGCACAGACGCGAGTTGGTGTCGACGTTGTTGGTGCCGATCAGGCCCTTGGCGAGCTTGTTGAAGACGTAGTAGTCCTCGGTGAGCAGTTGGCCGGAGAGGTAGAAGCCGACGGCGTCGGGGCCGTGCTGCTCGATCGTCGATGCAAACCGCTCGGTTGCTTCGTCGAGCGCGGCATCCCAGCCCACGGGCTGCAGGGCTCCACCGCGCTCTGCGCGGCGCAGCGGTTGCAGCAGCCGGGTCTGCCGCGTGATCGGCGCCGAGGCGGTGAGGTGGAGGGTGCTGCCCTTGCTGCACAGCCGGCCGAAGTTGGCCGGGTGTTCGGGGTCGCCGCGCACGCCGGTGATCTGCGCGCCCTCCGACTCGATGATGACTCCGCAGCCGACGCCGCAGTAGGGGCAGGTCGATCGCGTCTCACGCATGGGAAGGCTCACGCGCTGTGCGGCGCCTGCACGTCGAAGGTGTTGCCGCCTACCGCACCCGTCGAGGCGCCGGGTCCGGCGCGCGGCGGCTGGAGGTCGATCGCCAGCGTGGCGAGTTCGTGTGCGTCGAGGGAAACCTGGCCGGCCTCCTGCCGGACGCGGAACGCCACGGTGCAGCCTTCGTCGGGCGCTTTGGCGCAGCCATCGGCCAGGCCGATGGTCCAGTTGTGCAACGGGCAGGCGACGCTGGTGCCGAACACGATGCCCTGAGAAAGCGGGCCGCCCTTGTGAGGGCAGCGGTCGAGCAGGGCGAAGACCTGGTCGTCGGTGGTGCGGAAAAGGGCGACGTCGCAGCCGGCGTCGCGGTGGACGCGGCGGGAGCCGAGCAGGGGGATGTCGGCGACGTTGCAGATTTGCTTCCAGTCGGTCATTTCATGGGTCTCTTGATCGGTGTGCGGGCTGCCCTCACGTCGGCCCTCTCACAGAGGGAGAGGGAGCAATACAGAGGTGCGCCGATGCGTGGTTCGGGCAGGAAGTGGCGGCTAAGCCGGAACTAGAGGCTCGAACTGGCGCGCATCGACCGCGGCCTTGTCGAACTCGAACCACGGGTCGGGCTCGCCGTCGAGCGAGAACTGCAGGCGCTCCCACAGCGCCTTACGGCCCGCTGCATCGTCGAGGATCTTCTTCTTCACGTAGTCGAGCCCGACGCGCCCCACGTAATGCACCGTGCGCTCCAGGTACCAGCCCTCCTCGCGGTAGAGCTGCAGGAAGGCGCCGCTGTACTCCAGCACCTCCTCTGCGGTCTTCAGCTTGCACAGGAACTGCGCCACCTCGGTCTTGATGCCGCCGTTGCCGCCGACATAGATCTCCCAGCCCGAGTCGACGCCGATCACGCCCACGTCCTTGATGCCCGACTCGGCGCAGTTGCGGGGGCAGCCGCTCACGGCGAGCTTGACCTTGTGCGGCGCGTACATGCGCCACAGGGCGCGCTCCAGGTCCTTGCCCATCTGCGTGGAGTCCTGCGTGCCGAAGCGGCACCACTCGCTGCCGACGCAGGTCTTCACGGTGCGCAGCGCCTTGGCGTAGGCGTGGCCGCTGGCCATGCCGATGTCCTTCCATACGCCCGGCAGGTCTTCCTTCTTCACGCCCAGCAGGTCGATGCGCTGGCCACCGGTGACCTTGACGGTGGGGATCTTGTACTTGTCGACCGCGTCGGCGATGCGGCGCAACTCGCTGGCCGTGGTCTCGCCGCCCCACATGCGCGGGATCACGCTGTAGGTGCCGTCCTTCTGGATGTTGGCGTGGCTGCGCTCGTTGATGTAGCGCGATTGCGGGTCGTCCTTCGCCTCCTTCGGCCAGGTGCTGATCAAGTAATAGTTGATCGCCGGGCGGCAGGACGAGCAGCCGTTGGGCGTGCGCCAGTTCAGGCGCTGGTACACGCCATCGATCGTGAGCAGGTGTTCACCCTTGATGGCCTCGCGCACTTCCTGGTGGCTCGTGTCGGTGCAGCCGCACATCGCCTTCTTGGTCGGCGCTTTCGAGTAGTCACCGCCGGCGGTGAACATCAGCAGTTGCTCGACCAGGCCGGTGCAGGAGCCGCAGCTCGCGCTGGCCTTCGTGTGCTTGCGCACCTCGTCCAGCGTGAACAGGCCCTTGTCTTTGATGGCCTTGCAGATGGCGCCCTTGGTGACGCCGTTGCAGCCGCACACCTCGTCGGCGTCGAGCATCGCCGCGGCGCGCGTGTTGCCTTCGTGGCCGGTGTCGCCGATGTTGGATTCGCCGAACATCAGCTTGTCGCGGATGTCACTGAGGTTGCGGCCTTCACGCAGCAGCTTGAAGTACCAGCTGCCGTCCACCGTGTCGCCGTAGAGGCAGGCGCCGATGAGCTTGTCGTCCTTGATGACGAGTTTCTTGTACACGCCGCCGAAGGGATCGCTCATCACGATCTCCTCGCAACCTTCGCCGCCCATGAAGTCGCCGGCCGAGAACAGGTCGATGCCGGTGACCTTGAGCTTGGTGCTCGTCAGCGAGCCGGTGTAGCGGCCGATGCCGAACTGTGCCAAGTGGGTCGCGCAGACCTTGCCCTGCTCGAACAGCGGCGCCACCAGCCCGTAAGCGATGCCGCGGTGGGCCGCGCACTCACCAACTGAGTAGACGCGCGGGTCGGTCACGGTCTGCATGGTGTCGGTGACGACGATGCCGCGGTTGCAGTGGATGCCGATCTGCTCGGCCAGCGCGGTGTTGGGGCGAATGCCCACTGCCATCACCACCAGGTCGGCGGGGATCTCGCGGCCGTCCTTGAAGCGAACTGCCATCACCCTGCCGTCCTTGTCGGCGGTGAGCTGTTCGGTGTGCGCGCCGATCAGGAACTTCAGGCCGCGGTCTTCGAGCGACTTCTGCAGTAGCCGGCCCGCCGTGTCGTCGAGCTGGCGCTCCATCAGCCAGGGCATGACGTGCACCACGCTCACCTGCATGCCGCGCAGCATCAGGCCGTTGGCGGCTTCGAGACCGAGCAGGCCGCCGCCGATCACGACCGCGTGCCGGTACTTCGTGGCGGCTTCGATCATCGCGTTCGTGTCGGCGATGTCGCGGTAGGCGATGACGCCTTCGAGGTCCTTGCCGGGCACCGGCAGGATGAAGGGGTTGGAGCCGGTGGCCAGCAGCAGTCGGTCGTACTCCGCCTCGGTGACGCGGCCGTCTTCATCGATGGCGCGGACCACGCGCCGCATCCGGTCGATCTGCGTCACTTTCCTGCCCAGGTGCAGCGTGATGCCGTGCTCGGCATACCACTCCAGGGGATTCAGGACGATCTCGTCGACCGTCTGCTCGCCGGCCAGCACGGGGCTGAGCAGGATGCGGTTGTAGTTGGGGTGCGGCTCGGCGCCGAACACGGTGATGTCGTAAAGCTCGGGCGCGATCTTCAGCAGTTCCTCGAGGGTGCGCACGCCGGCCATGCCGTTGCCCACCATCACCAGTTTCATCTTCTTCATGGTTCCGTCCTTCAGGGAATCGCTTCAAGCAAGCCCGATGCCAGCGTTGCGCCGTGGGCCTGTGCTGCAATCGCCGCACTTCCACGCAGCCGCATGAGCTTTCACGTCGACATCGGATACGCCTGCGAGCGCGGGGCGCGCGAGCGCAACGACGATTTCGTGGCCGCGTTGCGCGACCCCGCCAGCGAAGGCCTGATCGCGGCCATCGCCGATGGCGTCGCCTCGGGCGGTCTGGGCCGCGAGGCGGCGCAGACCACGGTGAGGAGCCTCCTCAACGACTTCTTCGCCGCGCCGCAGACCTGGGAAACGACCGTCGTGCTCGACCGCCTGATCGGCGCGCAGAACCGCTGGCTGGCCGATCACAACCGGCGCCGTTCGGCCGTCGGCGGTGGCAGCGCACTGACCACGCTGACGGCGCTGGTGCTGCAGGGCCACGGCTGGACGCTGGCGCACGTCGGCGACACGCGGGCCTGGCGGCTGCGCGACGGCGAGTGCAACCAGCTCAGCACCGACCATGCGCTCGACCACCTCGACCTGGGCGGCCAGCTCACGCGCGCGGTCGGGCTCGACGACCTGGTGCATGTCGACTACCAGCAAGGCGATCTGCACGCCGGCGACTGCTTCGTGCTCACCAGCGACGGCGTGCACGGTGTGCTCGAGCGCGCGCGGATCGCGAGCCTGGCGCGGGAGGGGGATGCTCGAGCCGCGAGCGAAGCCCTCGTGCGCGCCGCATTGGCGGCCGGCAGCCGCGACAACGCGACCGCACTGGTCGTGCGCGTGCAGGGCCTCGCATCCGAGCGGCTCGGCGACGCGCTGCGCCACGGGCGGCAGCTGCCGGTGCCGGGCAAGCTCAGGACGGGCGACGTGCTCGACGGCTATGTCGTCACGGCCCTGGTCGCCGACACCGGCGTGCACCGCCTGTACCAGGCGCGCGAGACGGCCTCGCGCGAACTGGTGGCGATCAAGACCCTGCACGAAGCACGCGCCAGCGATCCCGAGGAGCGGGCCATGCTCGCCCACGAGGCGTGGCTGGGCTCGCGTGTGGCGCCGCGCGCGGGCGAGCGCGAGGCGCGCGGCTTCGTTCACGTGCGGGAGCCTCACGAGCCCAGCGCCTTCTACGTCGTGTTCGACTGGCACGGCGGACAGACCCTGGAGCAGATGCTCGCCGCCGGCCGCCGCTTCACGGTGGCCGAGGTGGTGGACGGCGCGACCCGCGTGGCACGCGCGCTCGGCCGGTTGCACCGCCAGGGCGTGATCCATCGCGACATCAAGCCCGCCAATCTGCACCTCGGTGAAGACGGGCAGTGGCGCATCCTCGATCTCGGCGTTGCGCTCTCCGGACGCGAACCGGCGGCGCTGCGCAGCCTGCATGCCGGCACGCCGAGCTACATCAACCCGGAGCAATGGGCGCAGGCCGGCGGCGAGCCTGCGCCGGCCGATGCGGGCAGCGACCTCTACGCGCTGGGCGTCACGCTGTTCCGCTGGCTCGGCGCCGCGCTGCCCTACGGCGAAGTCGAGCCGTACCAGACCGGCGCGTTTCGGCGCACCCCGCAGGCGCCTTCGCGGCGCCGCCCCGACGTGCCCATCTGGCTCGATCATGTGCTGCTCAAGGCCGTGGCGCGCGAGGGCGCGCAGCGCTTCGAGACCGCCGAGGAACTGTTGCTCGCGCTGGAGCGCGGCGCCTCGAGGCCGCTGAGCGCGCCGCAGGCGGCATCTCTGATCGCACGCGACCCGGCGGCGCTCTGGAAGATCGCGCTCTTCATCTCGCTGCTCTTCAACGGGCTGCTGATCGTGTGGCTGCTGGC
>NZ_JACDCU010000210.1 GCF_013817365.1 Methylibium sp.
TGGAGCGGGCCAAGGGTCGCTCGGCCGGCCAGGCCGACATGGGCGAGGCCAGCGTTCGCTCGCTCGGCGCTTTCGTGATGCTGATCGTGAGTTGCTCGGTTGGCTTCCTGATCTGGTACACGCTGGCTCGCGACGCACAACAGATTCAGCCGCTGGTGCCGGCCCTGCAGAGCTGGTGGATGAAGGTGCACGTGCCGGCCAACTTCGTCGGCTACGGCACCTTCGCGCTGGCTGCGATGGTGGCCTGGGCCTATCTGCTCAAGACTGCGAGCACGCGCGCGCTGCTGATCGCCTTTGTCGGCGTGCCTTTCGGCCTGCTGGCTGTGCTGGCCGCGTTTGCCGGCTTGGGTGGCCTGCCGGCGGAAACCGTGACCACGCTCGACAAGACCATGCGCATGGTCGGCGGCGCCGGCCTCTTCTTCGGGCTCACCCTGGCGCTGCGCCGCCCGATCACCGCCCGGCTGCCCTCGCTAGAGTTGCTCGACGATGTGATGTACAAGGCCATCGCGGTCGGCTTCGCCTTCTTCACGATCGCCACGGTGCTTGGCGCGCTATGGGCGGCCGAGGCCTGGGGCGGTTACTGGAGCTGGGACCCGAAGGAAACCTGGGCGCTGATCGTGTGGCTCAACTACGCGGCCTGGCTGCACATGCGGCTGATGAAGGGCCTGCGCGGCACCGTGGCGTCGTGGTGGGCGCTGGTGGGTCTGGCGGTGACGACCTTCGCTTTTCTCGGCGTGAACATGTTCCTGTCGGGCCTGCACTCTTACGGCGAGTTGTGAGCGGAGCGACGCGGCTGAGCTTCGCGGCGCGCGCTGCCATGAACAATTTGGCCGAGGTCGCTGCCGACGTCGCCCGCGCTTGATCGCCCGGCGGCGGCCCCGTTCACCGCTCGATTTCGCGCGGCTGCCCCTCGCGGTCGATCGCCACGTAGGTGAAGTTGGCCTCGGTCACCTTGCAAACCACCGGATCGGCCGGATTGCGCTCTGCGTACACCTCGAGATGCACCGTCATGGAAGTGCGGCCGATGCGCTCGACCTTGGCATAGAAGCTGAGCAGATCGCCCACCGACACCGGTTGCTTGAAAATGAACTGGTTGACCGCCACCGTGACGATGCGGCCCCGCGCGATGCGCGCCGGCAGCACGGCGCCGGCCAGATCGGCCTGCGCCATGATCCAGCCCCCGAAGATGTCGCCATTGGCGTTGGCGTCGGCCGGCATCGGCATCACCCGCATCACCAGTTCCAGGTCGGGCGCCACGTGAGCGAGGTTGGCGCTCAGCAGCCCGGGCCGGTGTGTAGGTGTGTCGTTCATGGTGTGCCGCCGCCTTTTCTCGATGTTCGAAGTTTTACTTCCGAAAGATTGTGATCCATGCGTCGTGAAACCCTGAGCGCCGCGTCCGCGCTGCCGCCCGAGGCGGGTAGCAGCGCCGTGCCGGCGCCTCCGCGCGGCGACTGGGCCACGCTTTCCAAGCTGCTGCCCTACCTGTGGACCTACAAGTACCGCGTGGTGGCCGCGCTCGCCTGCGTGATCGCGGCCAAGGCGGCCAACGTCAGCGTGCCGCTGCTGCTCAAGGAACTGGTGGATGCCTTGTCGATCCCGATCGGCGACCCGCGCGCCGTGCTGGTCGTGCCGGCGGGGCTCTTGCTCGCCTACGGCGCGCTGCGCCTGGCCAACACGGTGTTCACCGAACTGCGCGAACTGGTGTTCGCCAAGGCGACCGAGGGGGCGGCGCGCAGCATCTCGCTGCAGGTTTTCGAGCACCTGCACGCACTCAGCCTGCGCTTTCACCTCGAGCGCCAGACCGGCGGCATGACCCGCGACATGGAGCGCGGCACGCGCGGCGTGCAGTCGCTCATCTCCTATTCGCTCTACAGCATCGTGCCCACGCTGGTGGAGGTGGGTCTGGTGCTCACGCTGCTCGCCGTCAAGTTCGATGCGTCGTTCGCCTGGATCACCCTGGCCGCGCTGGCGGCCTACATCGGCTTCACCGTGACCGTGACCGAGTGGCGCACCCAGTTCCGCAAGCAGATGAACGAGCTCGACTCCAGCTCGCACAGCAAGGCGATCGACTCGCTGCTGAACTACGAGACGGTCAAGTACTTCAACAACGAAGGTTTCGAAGCGCGCCGCTACGACGAGAGCCTGGACCGGCTGCGCCGTGCCAAGCTCAAGTCGCAGTCGACGCTCTCACTGCTCAATACCGGCCAGCAGTTGCTGATCGCCTGCGCGCTGATCGCCATGCTGTGGCGCGCCACCGAGGGCGTGGTCGCGGGTCGGCTGACGCTGGGCGACCTGGTGATGATCAACGCCTTCATGATCCAGCTCTACATCCCGCTCAATTTTCTGGGTGTGCTGTACCGCGAGATCAAGCAGGCGCTGACCGACCTGGAAAAGATGTTCGGTCTGCTCGATCGCGAACGCGAGGTGCGCGATGCGCCGGATGCGACCGAGCTGCGTGCGGACGCCCCGCCGGTCGTCCGGTTCGAGAACGTGAGCTTCGCCTACGACCGAGCCGAAGGGGAGCAGCCCGGGCTTGCGCGGCCGATCCTGCATGACCTGAGCTTCGAGATTCCGGCCGGCCACACCGTGGCGGTGGTCGGGCCCTCGGGTGCCGGCAAGAGCACGCTGGCGCGGCTGCTGTTTCGCTTCTACGACGTGGGCGAGGGGCGGATCACCATCGCCGGCCACGACATCCGCGCGCTCACGCAGGCGAGCCTGCGCCGCTCGATCGGCATCGTGCCGCAGGACACCGTGCTGTTCAACGACACGGTCGCCTACAACATCGCCTACGGCCGGCCGGGCGCGACGCAGGCCGAGATCGAGGCGGCCGCACAGGCGGCGCGCATTCACGGCTTCATCGCCTCGGCGCCGGTGGGTTACCAGACCATGGTCGGCGAGCGCGGCCTCAAGCTTTCTGGCGGCGAGAAGCAGCGGGTGGCGATCGCGCGAACGCTGTTGAAGAACCCGCCCATCGTCATCTTCGACGAGGCCACGTCGGCGCTCGATTCAGCCAACGAGCGCGCCATCCAGGCCGAGCTGCAGACGGCGGCGCGCAACAAGACCGCGCTGGTCATCGCGCACCGGCTGTCGACCGTGGTCGATGCCGACGAAATCCTGGTGCTGGAGGCGGGCCGCATCGTGGAGCGCGGCACGCATGCGGCGCTGCTGGCCCAGAACGGGCGCTATGCGCAGATGTGGGCGCTGCAGCAGAGCAGCGCGGAAGGGGCGAGCAGCCCGGCGGGCGCCTGAACGGCCGCTGCTCTGACCGCGACTCAGGAGTTGCCGCTGCCGGAGGGTGGGGTACCGGCAGGGCCGCCGGTCGGCTGGCCTTCGTTGCCGGCGGGGCCGTCGTTCGCGGGCGAGCCGTCCGAGGACTTGCGCTTGGACTTCTCTTCCTTCTTGCGCTTCTTGGCCAGCTCGCGCTGGCGCTTCTCGTAAGAATAGTTCGGGGTGGCCAATCAGCCCTCCTGGGAGTCAGTGCCTGCATGGTAACCGGGCAGGCTGCCGCTCAATAGCTGCACGAGCAGCTCGCCGGTGGTGACGCCGCGCGTGTGGGCGGCGAAATGCAGCGCTGTGATCAGGTCGGCGGGCAACTTGGTCGCAAAGGGCACCAGGCCGGCCGCCTGGTCCAGGCGGCGCTGCTCGCGCCGGTCGACAGCCGGCGCCGGGGCCGCGCCGTAGCGCACCGGTGTGCCAGACTGCGCCAGCTTGCCGACGATCTTCATCGCCTTGGTTTTCTCAAGGTCGGCTTTTTTCATTGCAATGGCTCCATGGCTATCAAATCAACGGTCTTCAAGGCCGAACTCCAGGTCGCCGACATGGACCGCGGCCACTATGGCACCCATGCGCTGACCCTGGCCCAGCACCCGTCGGAAAACGACGAGCGCATGATGGTTCGCCTGCTCGCCTTCGCGCTGCATGCGGCGGGCGACAAGGAAGAGGCATTGTCCTTCGCCAACGCGATGACCGACATGGACGAGCCCGATCTCTGGCGCCGCAGCCTCACAGGCGAGATAGAACTGTGGATCGACGTCGGCCAGCCCGAGGAGAAATGGCTCAAGAAGGCCAGCCACCGCTCGAACGAGCTCGTGCTCTATCTTTACGGCCAAAAGGCGAGCCTTTGGTGGAGCCAGAACCAGGGTGCGCTGGCCAGGCTCGCCAAGCTGCGCGTGCGCCAGGTGCCCGCACAGGCGAGTGCCGCGCTGGCGCTGCTTGCGCGGCGCACGATGCGGCTGCAATGCACCGTGCAGGACGGGCAGGTGTGGCTCGGCGACGGCGAGGAAACGGTGGCGCTGGAACTGCTGGAACTGAAATCCGCGGTCTTGCGCTGAATTGCGCATTGCGTGCGCGGGCCGCAGCTTGGCGTCCATGACCGCTGGCTAAACTGCCTCGCGTGGAAACCAAATGGCTGGAAGACTTCGTGAGCCTGGCCGAGACGCGCAGCTTCTCTCGTTCGGCGCAGTTGCGCCACGTGACGCAGCCCGCTTTTTCGCGCCGCATTCAGGCGCTCGAAGCCTGGGCCGGCACCGACCTCGTGGACCGCTCGTCCTATCCGACCCGGCTCACCCCGGCCGGTGAAACCTTTCAAGCCCAGGCGCTGGAAGTGCTGGCCTCGCTGCAGGCCACGCGCAACCTGATGCGCGGCCACCGCGCGGTCGGCTCCGACATGATCGAGTTCGCGGTGCCGCACACCCTCGCGTTCGCCTTCTTCCCGCACTGGGTCATGGAACTCAGGCGCGAGTTCGGCGAGATCAAGAGCCGGCTGATTGCGCTCAACGTGCACGACGCGGTGCTGCGCCTGTCCGAAGGCAGCTGCGACCTGCTGATCGCCTACCACCATCCGGCCCAGCCGCTGCAGCTGACTTCCGAGCGCTACGAGATGCTCACCCTGGGCGAAGAATCGCTGCGCGCCTATGCCAAGGCCGGCCCCGACGGCGAGCCGCTGTTCCGGTTGCCACCGCGCCCTCACGAGCGCCGCGTGCCCTATCTTTGCTACGCGGCGGGGGCTTACCTGGGACAGATGGTCGACCTGATCATCAAGCAGGCGGCCGACGCGGTACCGCTCGACCCGATCTACGAGACCGACATGGCCGAAGGCCTCAAGGCGATGGCCCTCGAAGGCCACGGTCTGGCCTTCCTGCCGGCCAGCTCGGTGCGCAAGGAGTTGCGCACGCGCAAGCTGGTGCCGGCGGCCCCGTCGGGCAGCTTCGAGCTGACGATGGAGGTGCGCATCTATCGTGAGCGCCCCGAGGTGGCCCGCCATGCCAAGGCCGGCGTGCCGCTGCTTTGGGAGCATCTGCGCGCGAAGGCACGAGCGGCACCTTGAGGCGCGAAAGGCCGGCGACGCCTGAAGCGCTTGATCGATGCACTCGCCGCATGAGCGGCGCCATGATCGGCATTGGCACGCAGGCGGAGCTCGACGCTACAGTGCCGCCGGCATCGAAGGGCACTTGCAGCCCGGCCCGATTGACCTGCTGAGGTAAGCCCTGAGGCAGCGAGGCGCGACCTTTGCTTAAGCTTCGAGCGCGGCGGCCACTCAAACGGTGCCGCGCTTTTTAATGCGTGGCGCCATTCGGCGTGAATGACGGCGCACCGGGTGCGCGAGGCACGGGAGGCCGCATTGGGCAATTGGGATTGGCAGGTGTTCTGCAAGGACACCATCTACGGCGAAGTGTCGCCGCGCTGTTTCGGCAGCGAAGGTGCCATCACGTATCTCGACTGGATGCTCTCGGCCTGGGGTTGGACGCTCTCGGTTTCGGTGCTGGCGTTGATCGTGGCGCTCACGACCGGCTCGCTGGTGGGCATCTTGCGCACCGTGCCGGACCGGCGCCTCGTGCTGTTCGGCAACGCCTGGACCGAACTCTTCCGCAACATCCCGCTGCTGGTGCAGATCTTCCTCTGGTACTACGTCATCCCGGGCGTCTTCACCCCGCTGCGAGAGTTGCCCAGCTTCGTCTTGGTGGTGCTTGCGCTGGGCTTCTTCACTTCGGCGCGCATTGCCGAGCAGGTCAAGGCCGGTATCCAGAGCCTGCCGCGCGGTCAGGGCTACGCGGGCCTCGCGGTCGGCCTGACCTTGCCGCAGACCTACCGCTACGTGCTGCTGCCGATGGCGTTTCGCATCGTCATTCCGCCGCTGACCAGCGAGTCGATGAACATCGTCAAGAACTCTTCGGTCGCCTTCGCGGTCAGCATTGCCGAGCTGACGATGTTCGCCCTGCAGGCGCAGGAAGAAACCTCGCGGGGCGTCGAAATCTACATGGCGGTCACGGGCGCTTATTTCGTTTCGGCCTTCTTCGTCAACCGCGTGATGCTCATCGTCGAAAACCGCGTGCGCGTGCCGGGCATGATCGGAGGCGGCCAATGATCGCTTCCCTCGACTTCAGCTTTCTGGACTGGGGCGTCGTCTCCAACTTCATCCTCAAGGGCCTGGCTTTTTCGGTGCAGCTCACGCTGATCGCCATGATCGGCGGCATCTTGCTGGGCACGGTGCTGGCGCTGATGCGGCTGTCGGGCAAGCCCTGGCTGGTGATTCCGGCAGCGGCCTACGTCAACACGCTGCGCTCGATCCCGCTGGTCATGGTGATCCTGTGGTTCTTCCTGCTGATCCCGCTGCTGATCGGCCAGCCGATGGGCGCGGAGATGTCGGCCATCATCACCTTCACCGTGTTCGAGGCGGCCTACTACTCGGAGATCATGAGGGCCGGCATTCAGTCGGTGTCGCGCGGTCAGGAGCACGCCGGTTACGCGGTGGGCATGAACTACGCGCAGACCATGTGGCTCATCGTCTTGCCCCAGGCTTTTCGCAACATGCTGCCAGTGCTGCTCACGCAAACGATCATCCTGTTCCAGGACACCTCGCTGGT
>NZ_JACDCU010000578.1 GCF_013817365.1 Methylibium sp.
GCGCAGTCCTCTGGATCGTCCGGGTACATCAGGATCGGCCAATCGTTCATGCATCCTCCGTTTTCTGCATAGCGGGCTGATGCGCAGCCCACGCTTCGATGAAGGCGATCAACTCGCTGCATTCGCTGTTGCTCAGGCTCGATGTCCGGCGGAAAACGATGTCAACCCCAGCGCCGTCGAGCGCCGGCAGCATCACGACCGGCTCACCTGTGGCGCGACACCATGCGGCCGTGAGCAGCCGCTTCCATGTCTCGATGTCCCAGCGGCGCCCGGCCCATTCGCAGCGGTCGGCAATCTCGTTCAGGTGGGCGTGCAAGGCCGCGTTGTGATCGCCTGAGCGCGTCGGCTCGGCCACCGTCACAAAGTAGCCGTCTGGAGACTCAGCGATGCACTTAGCAGCGCCCTTTCTGGCCTCCAGGCTGACGAGCCGGAAAAAGCGCTTTCTCATGCCGCCTCCACCTCTGCAAACAGCGGTGCGTCCGCGGCGATGCGGCGGCGGGCGATATCGATGTAGGCGGGGTCAAGTTCGATCCCGATGCCATCGAAGCCCTCAAGCTCGGCCGCTTTCATGGTGCTGCCGCTGCCCATGAAGGGGTCGAGCACGGTGCCGCCCTTCGGGGTAACGAGCCGGCACAGGTAGCGCATCAGGTCGGTGGGCTTTACTGTTGGGTGGCTGTTCCTGTCGTTGCCTGTGACCCGCTGGCCGCCGTCGTTGCGGTCGCTTCCATTCGCTTTTGCTGTGTAGAAAAATCGCGCTGCGCTGCCTGAGTCGGAGTACATCGACGAAGGCGTGCCCGCCCCACTAAAACTCGTTACCCACTGAAATGATCGGCCGCTGTCTTTGGTGTTGTCTTTGGCGTTGTAATGGCCGCTACTGCGCGCCTGCGGAAACGCCGCCAGCACTTCATCGCTGCCGTCGTGGATCAGGTTGGCGGGCCAGCGGCCGAGAACATGCGGCGGGGCGACGATGCCCCCGAGCCCGTTACCGTACTTTCGGCCTGCTTTGTTGTGGGCCTCGTGACCCGCGCCGAGTCCCGCTGATGAAGCGCTACTCGTCGTGTCACCATCAAACTCAACCCGGCACCCGTCAATGTTCAGCGCCCCCGTCCCATGCGCCAGCACGTTCGCCGCAACGGTGCCGATGAGCGGCTTTCGCGCCATGCAGATTGGCTCCCATGCCGGTTTCAATGCAGTGCCGCCCCATTCACCGTTGTGCGACTTCGGGAAGCCCGAGCCGTAGGCCCAGCCGATCTGGTCACGAATCTCAAACCCCGCATCCTCGATGGCGCAGACCATGCGGTGATAGGTGCGAGTGCCTGAGAAGGCGAGCAGATGGCCGCCGGGTTTGAGAACGCGCAGCGCCTCGCGCCATGTGTTCACGTCATTGGCAACGCCGGTCGAGTCCCACGACTTGCCCATGAAGCCGAGTTCGTAGGGCGGGTCAGTCACGATGCTGTCCACCGACGCCTCGGGCAGCGTGGACATCACCGCCCTGCAATCACCTTGGATGATGCGGATGTTCACGCGGCCTCCAGATACCGGCCCACACCCATCGTGGCGAACCCCCCGATCACCGGCCCCGTCACCGTGAAACGGTGATCCGTGCCGCTCGGGCAGATCGTCGGCTTGAGGCCCGCAGGGATCACCACGACCGCCGCCTTGATCGTCTGCGCGGAGGGCTTGGTGTTGTCTTGGCGCCAGTGGTTGACCGCCGGCTTGGGCACCTTGTTCGGCGCGCGTGCCTTCCTCGGCTTGCCCGGCTTGGCGGCGGATTTCCTGCGGTGCGCGGCCCGCCTGCGCATGAGGTCGGCATCCTTGATGGCCTGAGCGAGCACCGTCTGCTCGGCCTCGAACACCGGCGCGAATGCCGCCGCGCTCGATGCGTCCGGGAAGTAGTGCGAGTGCTTGCGTGAACCGATGCAGAAGACTTGCCCGGCCGCGCACAGTCGCTTGAGTTCGGCGCTGGTGTGGTTGAGCATGATGCCGGATGCCGCGGCGATCTCGGCCTGCCGGGCGCCGCGCGGGCCGCAGGCGGAGACGGCGGCGATGATGCGTTGTTTGACGGTCATGAGTCCTTCCTTGCGCCCATTGCACGCGGGCGGATGACGTGGAGGCTCTCGACCTTGCCGAACCGCACGAGCGTGTAA
>NZ_JACDCU010000579.1 GCF_013817365.1 Methylibium sp.
TGGAGCAGCGTGTCCGCCAGGGTGCCTTTCGCGAAGACCTGTTTCACCGCCTCAACGTCATCCGCCTGCGTCTGCCGGCGCTGCGCGAGCGGCGCGAGGACATCCCCTCATTGGCGCGGTCTTTCCTGCAAAAGAGCGCCAAGGAACTGGGCGTGGAAACCAAGCGCCTGAGCGAGGCTGCGCTCGGCAAGCTCGTCGCCTTCGATTATCCGGGCAACGTGCGCCAGCTCGAGAACGTCTGCCACTGGCTCACCGTCATGGCGCCGGCGCAACTGGTCGATGCCAAGGATCTGCCGCCTGAACTGCTGGGCACGGTGACATCGAGCTTGACGATGCACGACGACGCGGCGCCTGTCTTGCGGCCGCAGGACGGCCCGGCGGACGTGCCGGCTGGCGTAGTACAAGCTCCGGCCGGCCTGGCCGCCCTGATGCCGCAGCCGCCGGCCGGCGTGGCGGCGTCGGTGCTGCCCAATGGCGGTTGGCTGCACGACCTGGAGCGCGAGGCGCGTGCCCTGCTCGAAGCCGGCGTGCCCAACGTGTGGGAGGTGCTCACGCAGAAGTTCGAGGCGCAACTCATTCACAGCGCGCTCGACGTGACGCGCGGGCGTCGCATCGAGGCAGCCCACAAGCTCGGCATCGGACGCAACACGATCACGCGCAAGATTCAGGAGCTCGGGCTGGACGATTAGCTCGTCTGAGGCCGGAAGACCGGGCCGAACGATCAGCTTGCAGCGGCCCGATACGCGCCTCCCAGCGCTTCGCTCGGCGCGAGCGTCACCGTTACCGGCGCATGGTCGCTCGGCCGTTCGTTCTTGCGCGGCAGCTTGTCGATCACGCAGGAGGCCACGAGCGGCTTCAAGGCCTCGCTGACCAGGATGTGGTCGATGCGCAGGCCCTGGTTCTTGCGGAAGGCGAGCATTCGGTAGTCCCACCAGCTCCAGCTCTTGGGCGGCTGCTCGAAGAGGCGAAACGCATCGTGCAGGCCGAGAGCGAGCAGGCCGCGAAACTGCTCGCGCTCGTCTTCAGTGCAAAGGATCTGGCCGGCCCAGGCCACCGGGTCGTGCACGTCGCGGTCTTCAGGCGCGACATTGAAGTCCCCCATGAGCACCAGCTTCGGGTAGCGCTTCAGTTCCTCGACCAGCCAGTCGCGCATCGCGCTCATCCACGCGAGCTTGTAGACGAACTTCTCGCTGCCGGGTGCCTGGCCGTTGGGAAAGTAGCCCCCCACCACCCGCACTTCACCGACGCACGCCGCGATGACACGGGCCTGCTCATCGGAGAAGCCGACGATGTTGCGCACCACATCGGCTGGGTCGTCGCGCGCGAGCAGTGCCACGCCGTTGTAGGTTTTCTGTCCGAAGAAGACGACTTTCCAGCCGGCCGCTTCGATCTCGGCGCGCGGAAACTTCTCGTCCGTGAGCTTGGTTTCCTGCAGCACCAGCACGTCGGGCTCGTGTTCCGTCAGCCAGGCGATGACCTGCGGCAGCCGCACCGCGAGGGAGTTGACGTTCCAGGTGGCGAGTTTCACAGCGTGCTTCCGTTTGCGCTCGGTGCATCGGCCAGATGCAGTCCTTTACTCGACTGTTCTGCACCTGAAGCGCGAGGTCAGCGCCAAGCTGTTGATTCCAATGGCGAATCGGCCGGTGAAGCTCTTTCACTTTCAGTTTAGCAGTCGTGTGTTTTTGAACGTTCGCTGCGCCTGCGTTTGGAGCTGCGAAGGGTGCTCGCCGCCTACCGTTGAGCGAACACCAGCACAGGATTGATTCGATGTAGAGCAGGATCGAGCGCGTGCGCGGGTCGCTCGCCAGGTAATCGAGCAGGTCGCCGAAATCGACGTCGGCGCTTTCGCCCAGCGAGACATAGGGCCGCGCGGCGTCGAGCGTGGCCTGCTTCTGCGCCGCATCCAGGCTCGCGCTCATGACGATGGCCGCACGCGTGCGGCGCTCGCCGAGTTCGTGGACCAGGCCCGGCACCGTGGCGGGCGGCGTGCACAGTATGGCCAGGTCGGGCGCCTGCGGCAGGTCGGCGGCACGCGCGAGCACGGCCTGGCCGTCGAGCGTGTCGTGCTTGGGATTGAGCGCGTAGATCGGCCCGGCAAAGTGGCCGGCGCGCAGGTTGCGCCACACCGTGGCGCCCACGCTGCCCA
>NZ_JACDCU010000211.1 GCF_013817365.1 Methylibium sp.
CGCTGCCGATGCCAGCCTGCACAAGATCCACGAGGCGCTGGTCCCTGCCCGGCTTGAGCTTGAAGCCGCCGCCGACGCGCTGACCAGCGACGACGCTGCCGCCGACAGGGTCGGTGGCTACGCTTGCCTGCTCGAAACGCTGCCCGATGGCGTGCTGCTCGCGCTACCTGTGGTCACCCACGCCGGCACGGCGCTCGTGTTTGCGACACGGCACGAGGCGAAGGCCTATCCGAACAACATCTTCTATCTCGACGACTTCACGGCCGGCGCGGTGAACGCGATGCTCGGCATCGAGCCGGTGCGCGACGATGGCGGCTGCCAGTGATCTGGCCCATGCCGAAGCGGGCACCGACCGCAGCGAGCTGGCCCATCGCATGGGAAACTTTGCGCGCGTTCTCGGCCACTCGCCACTCCTCGGCGCCTTGCGCGAACGCCTGGCCGAGACCGGCGACCATGAACTGCGCATCGTCGCGCAAGGCGGCTTGCAATCGCTGCCGCTGCCGATGGCGGTCGATCCGGAGAAGGACAAAACGCTGGTGCAACAGGCCGTGGTCGTCGCACAAATCGGCCTGGTGGCAGAGCCGCCGCGCGCCCGGCGCGAGGTTGGGCGCAAGCGCATGCTGGTGGTGGCCGACCCGCGTGGTGATCTGCCGTTTGCGCGCTGGGAAGCTGCGCTCATCGTCAAGCAGGCGGCCGAGCACGACGTGGACATCCAACTGCTGCAAGGCCCCGAGGCCACGGCCGACGCGCTGCTGGCGCGCATCTCCTCGGTGGACCTGCTGCACTTCGCAGGCCATGCCGCGCACGACTGGCACGACGCCAGCCGCTCGGGGCTGCTGTGCGCCGACCGGCACCTGCCGGTGGCCGAACTGCGGGTGGTGACCGAGCGCGCGCCGCTGGAGCAGGTGGTGCTGTCGGCGTGCGACTCGGGCCTGAGCGATGCCACCCGCCTGCCCGACGAATTCATCGGCCTGCCCGCGGCCTTCTTCGCACTCGGCGCGCAGACGGTGATTGCGTCAATGTGGTCGATCCCCGACGAAGCCACCTCACTGCTGATGGCCGAGTTTTATGCCCAGATGCTTGGCAAGAACCTGGGCCATGCACTGGCCTTGAACCTAGCGCAGCGTCGCATCGCTGGCGCTACCGCCGCCGAGCTGGGCGTCGCGCAGCGCTTGCAGGATCTGTACGAGGCCGGCGGCCGCAGCGACGCCCGCCTGGCCCGCCGCGCGCTGCTTCATCTGCGGCGGCCCGACGAGCGCCCGTTCGCGCACCCGCTGTATTGGGGCGCGCACCTGTGCCAGCAGCGCTGAGAAGGGGAGCGCCCCGACGACCTCTGTTTGGTTTGCACGTCGCGGACGATCACCGCTTGGTGCATGCCTGTGGCCAACCCGGCATCGAAGCGCTCGGCGACGCGGCGGATCGAGGTGCTCGCCAGCTTGTTGTCTTCAAGCGCCTTGCGCTGCAGCTCCGGCTTCGCCAGAAAGTAGCTGTACTCCTGTAGCGTGAGGGCCTGCTCGTCGCGTCGAAGCTCACGAACGGCCGCTGTTCGGCGTCTCACGCCGGGCACGCAGCGAGAGCATTTTTTTTGAAACTACCTTTTGGTTTGTGCCGGCGAGCTTGGCTTGACGAATGTCGCTGAGGGGTCGCCAGCAACCGTCATGCGGTGAAGAAGCGGCCCTTCAAAAATTCTTCGCCATCAGCGTCGGGTTCTACGGCGTTGAGCCTGCAGCTCTTCTCGGCCATCAGCAGCCCGCTCGCGTCGGACGGCTTTACGGCATCTGAACAGTCCGTCGTCGCCTCGAGCATCCCGACCGGTGAAATATGCCGCTCTCCTGCCGCAATTCCGGCCTTCAATGGCGCAAGCCGTGACCGATATTCACTGAGGCATCGGGAAAGCCATGCAAGCCTCGGCTCGGTGAAGAACGGCGAGGACAAGCGCATGCTGATCCTGGCCGACATCGAGTAACTGATGAGTGGCGCCGACATGGGGTTGGTGGACGCTGCGGCTCAAGTGCACTGACTCATGCCATCCCATTCGAGAGAAACCACCGTGAACAACCTCAAGATCTCCACCCGGATCGTGATCCTGATCGGCCTGCTGTCCGCGCTGCTGATCGCCGTCGGCAGCATTGGCCTGCTCGGCATTTCCAAGTCCAATGAGGCACTGCAGTCGGTGTACGAAGACCGCACGATACGGGCGGGGCAGATTGCTGAAATCCAGCGGCTGCTGCTGCGCAACCGGCTGGCCATTGCCGTCACGTTGGTCGAGGCGACCGCGGCGGATGTCGTCAGGAACACCGCCGAGGTCGAGGCCAATATCGTCGCGATCGGCAAGGTGTGGGAGGTCTACATGGCAACCACGCTGACGCCCGACGAAGAAAAGCTGTCCAAGGCCTTCGCCGAGAACCGCAACAAGTTCGTGCAGGAAGGACTCCGGCCCGCCGTGGCTGCACTGCGCGCCAATGACACGAAGGCCGCGCAACAGGTCGTGGTCGAGAAGATCCGGCCGCTCTACGTCCCTGTGGGCGAAGGCATCGCGGCGCTGATGCAACTGCAGCTCGACGAAGCAAAGAAGGAATACACCACCGCGGTCGGCCGCTACGAGACGATCCGCGCCATCGCGATCGCCGCGATCGTCGTCGGACTGTCGGTCGCCGTGCTGTTCGGTTTGCTCCTGGTGCGCGGCATCTCGCGCTCGCTTGACCAGGCGGTGCGGGCCGCCGATGCCGTGGCCCAGGGTGACCTCAGTCAACGCATCGACGTGGACGGCAAGGACGAAGTGGCCAGGCTGCTGCGGGCCCTCGCCGCCATGAAGGACAGCCTGGTCGGGATCGTCAGCAACGTGCGCCAGAGCAGCGACTCGATCGCCACCGGCAGCGCCCAGATCGCCATCGGCAACGCCGACCTGTCGCAGCGCACCGAAGAGCAAGCCGCGAACCTGCAGCAGACCGCCGCGTCGATGGAGCAGCTCACCTCGACGGTCAAGCAGAACTCCGACACCGCACGCCAGGCGAATCATCTGGCCACCAGCGCCAGCGAGGCCGCGGCCAAGGGCGGCGTGGTGGTCGGCCAGGTGGTCAGCACGATGGAAGCCATTACGGCGTCGAGCAAGAAGATCAGCGACATCATCAGCGTGATCGACGGCATCGCCTTCCAGACCAACATCTTGGCCTTGAACGCCGCGGTCGAAGCGGCGCGCGCGGGCGAACAGGGCCGCGGCTTCGCGGTGGTGGCAAGCGAAGTGCGCAGCCTGGCGCAGCGCAGCGCCAGCGCTGCCAAGGAGATCAAATCGCTGATCGGCGAGAGCGTGGAGAGGGTCGAGACCGGCTCCAAGCTGGTCGACGACGCAGGCAAGTCGATGCAAGACATCGTGAGCCAGGTCAAGCGGGTGAATGACCTCATCGCCGAAATCAGTTCGGCCAGCATCGAGCAGACGCAGGGCATCAGCCAAGTCGGCGATGCCGTCAATCAGCTCGATCAGGTGACGCAGCAAAACGCGGCCCTCGTTGAGGAATCGGCCGCCGCCGCCGACAGCCTGAAGCAGCAGGCCGCCAATCTGGCTGAGGTGGTGGCAGTGTTCAAGCTGGGTAAAGGCGACAGCCACGCAGCACCACTGGCCGCGGCCCGCCACAGCGGCGCCGAACGGCGCGGGCCCAACCGCGCCACCAATGTGACGCGACCCGATTTCTCAGCCAAAGCAGCCCCTGCGAAGCCGCCCGCCAAGACCAATCCGGCCGCCGAGTCCACTTTGGCCAAGACCGGTACTGACGACTGGGCCAGCTTCTGACCACCCGCCTGGCCACGGCTTCATGGCCGTGCTGATTCGCGCCGCGACGCGTCGGCACGCTCGGGGCGCCGCGTTGGTTGGCGGCCTGCTGCCGGGCGTCGCTGCCAAGCCGTCGCGAGCTCGCTCAGGCCATACGTCATGGTGCCATTCAGATCCCATCGCCTGAGGACCGGCGCCGCGAAGCTTGTGAGAGAGGCGTGGACTGCGGCGGCCTGAGCCCAGTCAGTAATTTCGTCGAAGCTGGTTCGCCCAACGGTCGCCATCGGGATAAGCGCGGTTTGGGGAGGCTGACTGTTTGACGACAAGGGGCGGTGTCTTTGGGCCTAAAGTGGTGAGCAGTAGGTCGACCCGAGGCGTGCAACTCGTTGATTTCTATCGAGAATGCGCGTTTGACACCACTTCTGTACGAAAACAACTACATATTGCTTGGCCTCATAACCCAAAGGTCGCAGGTTCAAATCCTGTCCCCGCAACCAAAGAACACAGGGCTTCGGCCGCTAGCAAACGCCCACTTCGAAGTGGGCGTTTTGCTTTGTGGCCCGCCCATAGCCCATCGCTGGCCTAGCGTTGGCCCAGTAAGAGCGCAATGCTAGAGCTCTCGACCGTCGGTGTGCTGGCCCGCTGGCCGCGGTGCGGTTGTCGGTCATGGTCAGCGCTCAGAGCGTCGAGATCGTCGTAAGCCCTGCTCGTCCCTCCGTGCAGGCCCAATTCCGTTTGGAACTTGGGTCCGGGGCAGACCGCTGCTCCGGACTGCACGGCCGTTACGAGAAATCTTGCGAAGCATAAGGCGCCACGGCCCCGCAGCGACTCACCATGCAGGCGGTGACGGACTCGGTCGGTCATGCCACAGCTCAGCGCTGCGCCAGCGCCTGCAGCGCCTCATCTAAGCGGTCCTGCCGCCCGCTGATGAAGTCGCTGCCGCGGTAACTTGGTAATGCGCAACTAGCGCAGCACCGGCCTATAGGCGGGCACGTTGCGGTCCAGCGCGATGACGCCGTGCGCAACGCTGTGCACCTAGGTGTCGATGCTTTCCGTCGTCCGGTCATCGAGCAATAGCGCCGTGCAATTGCGCCCGGCCAGGAACTGGTTCAAGGCCAGGATCTGGTTTTGCGGTAGCGCGGCAAGGTGTGCGCCAGCAGGCGCAGTTCCGACAGCGAGTCCAGCACCATGCGACGTGGCTTGACGCGCTCCACCGTCTCAAGGAGCGCTTGGACCAGCCGTGCGATTCAGCAGTGACGCGCAGTTCGCTCGCGGTCTCACCCAGGGTCACATACCGGGTGGTGTCGCCTTCCCTCACGCCTTGCAGCATATTGCAGCGCCAAGGTCGTCTTGCCGGCGCCGGGTTCGCCGTTGATCATGTAGAGCTTCCCGGCGATGAGTCCGCCATGCAGCACTTCATCCAGACCCGGAACACCACTCGCTGAACGGGATATGGCCGCGCAGTACGTTTTCAGCACCATGCGCGATCCCGAACATAAGCGCAAAGATAGCGCGGTTGTTGATAAGGGCCGCGCTCAAGACATCGAGGGTCAATGGCCGCTTTGCGACGCCGCTGGGGAATGACTGCTTGTGGACCGGGACTGTGATTTCACGGCGTTGCCTGTAAGCCGCCGCTGGCGGCCGGCATGCAAATCCGGAGCGGCTGCTCTCGGCAAGAGTCACGAAGGTTCAGACTCGGCCAGTTCCTGTCGCTCGCCACGGGCAGCTTTCTGGCATCTCCTCCAGCCGTTCCAGCGCCTGAGGCGACAAGAAGGCCGCCACCAGAAGGTGGGCACTCGAAGGTAGGCCACCACGGGCAGGCGACCGAGAGGGCGATCGCGACGCGTTGACGGGCTTGAGACCGTGCGAGCCCACAAGCTCGGGAGCAACGCGTGCAAGCCATCGGTCGGCAGCCCTACCGGAGGCCCGATGGCGTCCCGGTCCAATACGAGCGCCACCGCCCCAAGCAGACCGCGCTGTACCGCCTGGTGCAGCAACACGCCCAGCCCTTCCGGCTAGGCCAAGCCCGAGACAGCCGCCAACCACCGCAACGGCGCCAGCGCCAAGACGCCAAGACCGTGCTCACCGACACCGGCTCGGTGCGATTCCCGACATCTGCCGACGTACGAACCAGATCGTCAAAGGAGGCAGGAGGATCCACTGCAGCACGGGCGAAAGCCCGACGCCGAGGCCCGGCAGCACTGGCATGAGCGCCGAGTAGTGCCAGCCGTCGATCCACAGACCGTTCTGCGCCAGCCACTCAATCGTGGCGGTGATCACCACGCCGACCGAGACGAACAGCGCGAGGCGCGATGCGCACGGTACGGCGCAGACCCAGTAACGGCTGCGAGCGAACGCCGAGACCACCCAGAAGGCCAGCAGCATGATGACGGCGTCGCCGAAAGTGGCTCGCGTGCACGTCTTGATCGCCTCCCAGTGCGGAGCACTCGGCATCTGGGCGAACAAGGGCACTTGCAGGAACTCCCAGGGGTAGTTCAGCAGCATCGCGAACACGGCCACATTGAACTCAGGCAGCCTGGTGATGCGGCCCAGAAGCGTCAACGAGCGTTCGTCGGTAAAGCGCATTGCTCGTTTCCTATCGTGGATAGTTGTCGACTGGCCGGGCGGTTGGTCATTCGCCAGCGCCGGCTGTGCTGCCCGCAGGTCGTTGTCCGTTGCCGGCGCTCGCTCTTCGGGGCCGAGACAGGCCGTGCAAGTGCGGTCCCGCTTCACCGCGAATCTCTGCGGTTCCTCCAGCGGCCGCGTCATATTCCTGCGTACCACTCATAGCCAGCGTCCCGCCCTGCCCGCCGCGAATGCCCTCCAGGCTTGCGACGATTTCGATGCTTATGAGGTATTTGGCGTGCTTGTAGCCGAGTTGCCGCGCGCGCAGCGGCGCGCCGTTGGCCACCGGCACCGGCGCACCGTTCAGTCCATAAGCCAGCAAGGTTTGTGGGCCCGGACTCAAGCGGTCGTTGCAACAGAGCTTGGTGCGGATGATCACAGATGCGGATCGAGGGCCTCGGCAGGTGTCCTCCAATCGAGCGCTTTGCGGGGTCGATTGTTCAGTGCCGCAGCGACGCAG
>NZ_JACDCU010000580.1 GCF_013817365.1 Methylibium sp.
CCCAGCAGCTGCGCCGCCAGCGCCCCCGAGCCGGCGCCGAATTCCCAGACTTCACGGGTGCCGGTCGCCTCCAGCGCCTGGCCGATCTGGCGTGCCAGCGCGCGGCCGAAGAGGGGGCTCAGCTCGGGCGCGGTGACGAAGTCGCTGCCCGAGCGGGCCGACACCCCGAACTGCCGGTCGTCACGCGCGTAGTAGCCCAGGCCCGGCGCGTAGAGCGCGAGTTCCATGTAGCGCTCGAACCCCAGCCAGCCGCCGGCGCTGGCAATCTCGTCGGCGATGCGCGCCCCCAAGGCCCCGCCGGGGCTCGAAGGAGGGTCGCTGGCTACACTGACTTCGGTCGTCTTCACCCTGGCATTGTCGTATCGCATGAGCGCTTCTATCCGCCCCGTGGTGCTCGTCACCGGCAGCGCCCGGCGCCTCGGACGCGAGATCGCGCTGGAGCTCGCGGCGCACGGGTTCGACGTGGCGCTGCACAGCCACCGCACGGCGGACGAATGCGCCGACACACTCGCCGTTGCCGTCGAGTCCGGTGCGCGTGCCGAGGCGTTTGCTGCGGACCTGGCCGTCGAGGCCGACTGCGACGCGCTGCTGCCGGCGGTGGTGGCCGTCATGGGCCGCGTCGACGCGGTTGTCAACAACGCCTCGCGCTTCGAGCACGACGACATTGCCAGCTTCGGGCATGCCGCGCTGGCGGCGCACTGGCAGGTCAACACGGCTGCGCCCTTGCTGCTGGCACGTGCGCTGCATGCGCACCTGGCTGCAAGCGAGCGGCAGGGCTGCGTCGTCAACCTGCTCGACCAGAAGCTGTGGAATCCGAACCCGGACCATTTGTCCTACACCTTGTCGAAGGCCGCGCTGGCCACTGCGACGACGCTGCTCGCCCAGGCGCTTGCGCCGATCGTGCGCGTGGTCGGCGTCGCACCCGGCGTGACCCTGCCGTCCGGCCCGATGACCGACGCGGAATTCACCCGCGCCCAGGGCATGACGCCGCTGCAGCGTTCGTCCACTCCGCGCGACGTGGCGCGCGCGGTGCGCTTCCTCATCGAGTCGCCGGCCATCACCGGCACCACGCTGCTCGTCGATGGCGGCCAGCACCTGGCGACGCAGCCGCGCGACGTGCTGTTCTTGGCGCAAGGGGCGGTGCGGTGAACGGCCTGCTCGCGGACCCGCGACTCGCCGGCTGCCGACGGCTGTTCCTGCGCGATCACCTGCTGAAGGCGCATATCGGCGTGCACGCCTTCGAGAAGCGCGAAGCGCAGCGCCTGTTCGTCAACGTCGATCTCTACGTGCCGCTGGCGGCAAGCACACCGCAGCGCGACCGCCTCGACGAGGTGGTCGACTACGACTTTATTCGCAGCGTGATTGCCGACTGCGCCGGCGAAGATCACATCGAATTGCAGGAGACGCTGTGCGATGCCATCGCAACGCGCCTGCTGGAGCATCCGCAGGTGCGCGCGGTACGCGTCTCGACTGAGAAGCCCGACGTCTACGCCGACTGCGCAGCCGTCGGGGTCGAGGTCTTTCATTTCAGGCAGGAGCGACAGGCATGAGTGCCGTGATCGAAACCGAAGCCGGCCGGCGTGATTCGGCCAGGGATGCCGCCGGAGCGAAAAGCCGCCTCGAAGCCAACAAGCTCGCCAAGCGCCTGCACCGCCTCGTCGGCCAGGCGATTTCCGACTTCAACATGATCGAGCCCGGCGACAAGGTGATGGTGTGCGTCTCCGGCGGCAAGGACAGCCACGCCCTGCTCGACATCCTGATGGAGATGCAGCGGCGTGCGCCGATCGACTTTTCGCTGGTGGCCGTGAACCTCGACCAGAAGCAGCCCGGTTTCCCGGCCGAGGTGCTGCCCGATTACCTGAGCCGACTCGGCGTGCCCTTTCACATCGAAACGCAGGACACCTATTCGGTCGTCAAGCGCCTGGTGCCCGAGGGCAAGACGATGTGCAGTCTGTGCTCGCGCCTGCGCCGCGGTGCTCTCTACCGCGTGGCGAGCGAGCTGGGCGCGACCAAGATCGCGCTCGGCCACCACCGCGACGACATGCTGCAGACCTTCTTCCTCAACATGTTCTTCGGCGCCAAGCTCAAGGGCATGCCGCCCAAGCTGGTGAGCGACGACGGCAAGCACGTGGTGATCCGCCCGCT
>NZ_JACDCU010000581.1 GCF_013817365.1 Methylibium sp.
CGGATCGAAAGGCGTGATCTTCGCCGGGTCGTTGCACTGCGTCGGCAGCACCGTGCCTTCGGTCGCGTAGAGCTCCTGCAGCATGGCGCGCGTGACGCGCCCGGCCGGCAGGTCGAAGGCCAGTTCGCCGGCGCGCATGCCGACGATGCGCGGGAACCATTTCAAGGCCAGGTCCACGGCGTGCAGCGATGCGACCAGCGTCGCGCCCTGCGTTTCACTGTGCGCGATCAGCTGGCCCACCGCAGCGTCGGCCAGCGCCGGGTCCAGCGCCGAGACCGGCTCGTCGGCCAGCAGCAGCTCGGGCGCCTGGTAGAGCACGCGGGCGATGCCCACGCGCTGCAACTGTCCGCCGGAGAGGCGGTCGCAGCGGTCGAACAGGCGGTCGGCCATGTCGAGCCGGGCCAGCGCTTCGCGCGCGCCGGCGATGTCGCCCGGATAGAGCAGCGAGGCCAGCGCCCTGCCGGTGCCCCAGCGGCCAAGCCGGCCGGCCAGCACGGCGGTGACGACCCGCAGCCGCGGCGGAATGGGCGGCGCCTGGTGGACGACGCCGATGCGTGCGCGCAGCTTGCGCAGCGCCGCAGCCGAGAGCTGCCACGCATTGGCGCTCAGGCTCAGCGCCCGGCCCTCGCCCGGCCGCAGGGCGGTGGCCAGCACGCGCAGCAGCGTGGTCTTGCCGGCGCCCGACGGGCCGATGATCGCCAGCCGTTCGCCCGGCGCCGCGCTCAGGCTCACGTCTCTGAGCGCTCGCTGGCCGTTGGGGTGGACGAGGCCGACGCTCTCCAGCGCGAAGCTCATCGGGCACGCTCCGGCCGTGGAGCCGTCAAGGCTTGATCAGCCCTGCCGCGCGCGCTGCGGCTTCGATGCCGTCGTAGTTCGACGCCTGGGTGGGAATGAACTTCGCGGCCCGTTGCAGACCCAGGATTTCCTTGTGCTCCGGGTTGGCCGGATCGAGATCGAGGAAGGCCTCGGTCAGCTTCTTGGTGAGGGCTGCGTCCAGCCCCGGGCGAACCGTCCAGTTGTAGTCGTAGTAGGGCGGCGTGGTGGCGATCACGCGCACCTTGGCGGCGTTCGGGTTGCCGCTCTCGATCAGCTTGTCCATCACGGACGCGTTGAGCACACCCGCTTGCGCGCGACCGGCGGCGACAAAGGCAACGGTCGCGTCGTGGGCGCCCGAAAAGGCGATGGCCTTGAAGTCGCGGTCGGGCTCGATGCCCTCACGCGTCAGGAAAAAACGGGGCATCAAATGGCCCGAGGTCGACGACGGCGAGCCGAACGCGAAGGTCTTGCCTTTCAGTTCAGCCAGGCTCTTGACGGGGCTCGAGGCCGGCACGATGAACTTGCTCGTGAACTTCTCGTCTTCGGCGCGCTGCACGATCGGCAGCGCCTTGCCGTCGGTGCGCAGCTTGGCCTGCACGAAGGTGAAGCCGCCGAGCCAGGCCAGATCGATCTTGTTGTTGGCGAGGCCTTCGACCACCGCTGCGTAGTCGGTCACCGGGGTGAACTGCACGGGCAGGCCGGTCTTCTTCTGCAGGTAGTCGCCGAGCGGCTTGAACTTGCGCTGCAGTTCGGTGGGCGCTTCGTCGGGAATGGCGGAGACGCGCAGCACGGTGGTTTGCCCCGAGACCGGCGCCGCGCTTGAGAGCAGGGCCAGTGAAAACAGGGCGGCGAGGAGCGAGGGTTTTTTCATGGGTCGTCGTCGTGGGGAGGGAAGGAAAAGCGGGATCGGTCCCGTGCGCCCGGTTCACAGCGCGGCCGTGCGAAAGCCGGTGAACAGGTCCGTGCGTTCGGGCAGAAAGAAGTTGCGGTAGCGCGGGTCGTGCAGGCGGCGGTGAGTGGCAAAAGCGCCGCCGCGCAACTCGCGGTGCGTGTCGAACCAGGGGGCAGAGTATTCGCGATAAGGCCCGGGCGTGAAGCCGGGATAGGGCGCGAACACATCGCTCGTCCATTCCCAGACGCTGTCGCCCCAGAGAAAGACACGAGCGTCGTTCGGTCTCGAGCCCGTGCCCGAACGGTCCGGCTCCGCAGGCGCCGCACTCATCGCCGCATGCTCCCATTCGGCCGCGCTCGGCAGCCGGCGCCCGGCCCAGCGGCAATAGGCCTCGGCCTCCCAGGCGTTGATGTGGATGACCGGTTGCGCAGGAT
>NZ_JACDCU010000582.1 GCF_013817365.1 Methylibium sp.
CAAGCGAGCGGTTCATGCACGCGCGTCCACGTCTTGCCGTAGAGCATGGGTGCGCTCAGGCCGCCGCGCTGCTCCATCGCTGCGATGAAATCATCGACGAAACCGAACACGATCTTCTTCGGCTCGCGCGGCGTTTCTTCAGCCTCGTACAAGCCGCAGACGGTTCCGGACAATCCCGCCACCGCGCCGCCGCCGCAAAACCCGTAGCGCTCCACCAGCAGCGTTTTTAGTCCGGCGCGCGCTGCGGTGGTGGCCGCAGCCACACCGGTCGCACCGCCGCCGACGACCAGAACATCCACGTCGACCCGTTGGCTCGGTCTTGCATCCATGCCTGTCTCCTTGCGCAATGCTCGTTGCAGCGCGATACCGCTAGCGCAGTCCCATGGCCACGCTCGGTAACCAGGTCACGAGTTGGGGCCACATGAGCACGCTGGCGAGCGTGACGACCTGCAGGCCGATGAAGGGGACCATGCCCCGGTACATGTCACGCATCGTGATCTCCGGCGGCGCCACGGCGCGCAGATAGAAGATCGCCGGCGCCATGGGCGGCGTGAGGTAGCCGGTCTGCAACATGATCAGGAACAGGATGCAGAACCACACCGGGTCGAAGCCGGCGGCGGTGACCAGCGGCACGAAGATCGGCAGGAAGATCAGCACGACCGAGATCCAGTCGAGGAAGAAGCCGGCGAGGAACAGGATAAAAAGCATCAGGCTCAGGAGCGCCCAAGGCGAGAGATCGAAATCGCTGATCATCGAACTCGCCAGATTGATGCCGCCGCCGCCGATGAACACGCCGGTGAACAAGGTGCCGGCCAGCAGCACGAACATGATCATCGCGGTGACGCGCACGGTCTTGAGCAGCGAGTCGTACAGGCTTCTCCATGAGAAGCGGCCGTACAGCGCGGTCAGTCCGACCGAGAACACGGCACCGATGGCCGCCGCCTCGGTAGGCGAGGCGAAACCGCCCAGGATGGAGCCCAGCACCGCGACGATCATTGCCAGCGGCGGGATCAGGTTGCGCGTGGTGATGCCGAGCTTTTGCGCGAAGCTCGGCTCGTTCGGCTCGGGCGCAATCCGCGGGCCCGCATCCGGCTTCACGATGCACAGCACAAGGATGTAGGCGAGGTACAGGCCGGCCATTAGAAAACCAGGCAGCACCATGCCGTACATCAGGTCGCCCACCGACAGGTTGGCCAGCGGCCCCATCACCACGACGACGACCGAAGGCGGGATGATCGTGCCGAGCGAGCCGCCGGCGCAGATGGTGCCGCTGATCAGGGCCTTGTTGTAGCCGTAGCGCAGCATGATCGGGATGGTGAGCAGGCCGACCACCGATTCGGTGGCGCCGATCACGCCGCTGGAGGCCGCGAAGACGATGCACATCAGCACCGTGGCGATCGCCAACCCGCCGGGCAGCCGGCGTGTCCAGATATGAATGGCTTCGAACAGTCGGTCGGCGATGCCCGATTTCTCGAGCATCGCACCCATGAATACGAACAGCGGCACCGCCGCCAGCACGAAATTCGACGACAGGTCGTCGATCTTCTCGATGAATTGGTGAATGACGTTCGGGCCGAAGGTGATCAGCCCGAAGCCCGCCGCTGTCAGCATCATTGCGAAGCCGACCTGCACGCCGAGGAACATCAGCGCGAAGGCCGCCGGCAGCATGAAGAAAGGGAGGTATTCGGTCATGACGCGCGCGCCGGGTTGTCGTCGTTTCGATCGCCGTCCACCTCGCCGCGCAGCGACTTCATCAGCTCGCACAGCACCTGAAGTGCGAGCATCGCAAAGGCAATGACGAAGACCACCCGAAACGGCCACACTGGCAGGTTCAGCGCCGATTGCCCGGAGGTTTCACCGCGCTCGTAGCCGGCCATTAGGTAATTGAACAGCGCGAAGCACAGCCACACCAGCAGCGGCAGCACGACGGCGTAGACCACGCCGTCGATCTGGCGCCGTGTGCGCGGCGACATGTGCGCGCTGAGCACGTCGATGCGAATGTGCTCGCCCTGGCGCAGCGTGTACGCCAGGCCGAGCAGGAAGTGCGAGCCGGTCAGCAGGTAGCCGATCTCGTAGGCCCAGATCGTGGGTGCGTTCAGCGCATAGCGCGACACGACCTCCCAGGTGGTGGCCAGCACCAG
>NZ_JACDCU010000583.1 GCF_013817365.1 Methylibium sp.
ACTCTAAGTGCGGCGTGGCGAGGCTGCGGCGGGAATTGGCGGCGGAAGGCCCCGCTATTCCCGTCAACGTTTTGTACGGTGGCGCTCAAGATTGCTCCATCGCCACCCGAGCGTGGCCGCAGCGGCACACCATCATGTTGGATCGCCTCACCAGTTCGCTGAACTTCCAGACCGAAGCGCTGCTCCTGCGCTCGGAGCGCCAGCGCCTGATCGCCAGCAACATCGCCAACGCCGACACGCCGGGCTACCAGGCCCGCGACATGGATTTCGGCGCGGCACTGCGCGAAGCCACCGGCGCCGCGCAGCCCGGCAATGCCTTATCGGCCACCCGGCCCGGGCACTTGAGCCCGGCGGCAGGCGCACGCAGCGAAACGGGCCTGAAGTACGCCACGCCGAGCCAGACCAACCTCGACAGCAACACCGTCGATATGGACCGCGAGCGCGCGGCCTTCGCCGACAACGCGGTGCACTACGAAGCCACGCTGCGCTTCATCAACGGCAGCGTGCGCATGATGCTCAGCGCCATCACCGGCCAGTAAGGAGAACCTATATGTCGATGTTGAACATCTTCAACGTCAGCGGCAGCGCCGTCAGCGCGCAAAGCCAGCGGCTCAACGTGGTGGCCTCCAACCTGGCCAACGCCGACACCGTGGCCGGCCCCGACGGGCAGGCCTACAAGGCGCGCCAGGTGGTGTTCCAGACGCTGCCGTTCGGACAGCCGGGCGAGGCGGCGGCCACCGCCGCCGGCGTGCAGGTTACGCAGGTCAGCGAAGACCAGACGCCCGGGCGCCGCGTGCTCGATCCCAAGCACCCCAAGGCCGACCTCGACGGCTACGTGACCTACAGCAACGTGAACGCGGTCGAGGAGATGGTCAACATGATCTCGGCCTCGCGCTCCTATCAGAACAACATCGAAGTGATGAACACCGCCAAGACGCTGCTGCTGAAAACGCTGCAGATGGGCCAGTGAACACCGCCTCCCACTGAAAGACCCGCATGGCCTCCACCGATCCCATCAACGGCAGCTCGGCCGCCGCACTCGCCGGCCTTTCCGGCACCAGTGCGGCCAAGAAGGACGACGGCACCGACCGCTTCCTCAAGCTGCTGGTCACGCAGATGCGCAACCAGGACCCGCTCAATCCGATGGACAACGCGCAGGTCACCAGCCAGCTCGCGCAGATCAACACCGTGACCGGCATCGAGCGGCTCAACGAATCGATCAAGTCGATGTCGGGGCAGATGTTCCAGTCGCAGGCGCTGCAGGGCGCGAGCCTCATCGGGCGCGACGTGCTGCTCGAAGGCAACCGGCTCACCGTGGCCGAGGGCAAGGCCACCGCTGGCTTCGAGCTGGCCAGTGCGGCCGACAAGGTGAAGGTCGAGATCCTTTCGCCGGCCGGGCGCGTCATCGACACGGTGGATCTCGGTGCGCAGAACGCCGGGCGCAACGGCTTCGAGTGGGCCGTGCCTGCAGGCGCCAGCACCGACGGCCTCACCTTCCGCGTCGTCGCCAAGAGCGGCGCGGCCGAGCTCACCGGCACGCCGCTCATGACCGACCGTGTTAACGCCGTCAGCACCGGCGGCGACTCGCTCAAGCTCGAACTCGCGCGCAATGGCACGACACCTTACGGCCTGATCAAGGCGATCTCCTGAGCGCTGCGTCGAACGCGCCGCCCACCCCCCTTCACTACTTTCGATCGACGAGGAAACGCAAATGAGCTTCCAGCAAGGTCTGTCCGGTCTCAACGCCTCGAGCAAGAACCTCGAGGTCATCGGCAACAACATCGCCAACGCGCAGACCTTCGGCGCCAAGAGCTCGCGTGCCGAGTTCGCCGACATCTACGCCAACTCGATGAACGGCGCCGGCGGCAACGCCATCGGCATCGGTGTGAATCTGGCGGCCGTGTCCCAGCAGTTCTCGCAGGGCAACATCACCATCACGGAAAACGCGATGGACCTGGCGATCAACGGCCCGGGCTTCTTCCAGGTGACCGACGGCAACAACCCGACCGTCTACACGCGCAACGGCCAGTTCAAGCTCAACCGCGACGGCTTCATCGTCAACAACCAGCAGCAAAGACTGATGGGTTACGCCGCCGACAACCAGGGCGTGATCCAGAGCGGCCAGGCCCGGCC
>NZ_JACDCU010000584.1 GCF_013817365.1 Methylibium sp.
GGCCTGAGCGCACACCTCGCCGACGTGGTTGACCCGCATCAGCGCCACTGAAAGCGCGCGGTCGGATTCGCTCAGCGGAGCGGCCGCCTCGCTCGGCTGCGGTAGTGGCCGCGACGCCGAGTGGCTGCCGAACACGGTGCGCAGGGCGTTGTCGAGGCTGGCGATCAGCCGGTCGGCAGGGCTGAGTTGTTGCATGTTGGAACTCTGTGTGAAGGGTTTGGGCGGTTTGCCGCAGAGGGCTTTAGCGGCATCTCGACCATAGCGCGGCGGCGCCGGGGGCCGCGCGCTTACCCGGATGACGGCCCCGTGAATGCAATCGGCAAGGGCGGTAAGTTGCATCCCGGCAACAAAAAAGCCTGCAATTTGGATGGAGCACTGGTCACGAAGGCGAGCCTCTGGTCGAATCCGATTCAACGCCCGGTTCGGGTTTTAGTCGGGATGGCTGAGGAAACCTCGGCCTTGCTGAATTCTTCTTTCCAACTTAGGAGATGGTCGTAATGAAAAAGTCAATCCTCGCTCTTGCCGTCCTGGGTGCCTTCGCCGGCGCCGTTTCGGCGCAGTCTTCGGTCGTTCTGTACGGTCGTCTGGACAACGCGGTAACTTGGACCGATCCGGGGTCCAACGGCCGAGTCACTTCCGATACCACGGTCGGTGAGTCCGTTTTCCGTTTGAACGGGCATGACGTCATCGGCGGTTCGCGTTGGGGTCTGCGTGGTAGCGAAGATCTGGGTGGTGGCTTGAAGGCCAACTTCGTGATCGAGTCGGGCTTCAATGGAGACACCGGTGCCCAGAGCGGCTCCAAGCTGTTCGATCGCCAGGCCTTCGTCGGCTTGAGCTCGAAGAGCATCGGTGAAATCCGCCTCGGCCGTCAGCAGACGCTGACCCGTGAACTGGATCTGTTCTCCGGCGATATCAGCGGGGAAGGTGAACTGACCGTCATCGATACGGTGGCTCCGGGCCGCTTCCTGTACCAGAACTTCGGCACCCGCGTGGACAACGCGGTGCAGTACATCACTCCGAACTTCGGCGGCTTCCAGATCCGCGGCCTCGTTGCCGCGGGCGAAGGCGCCACGGCTCGTCAACAGGGCGTGTCGCTGATGTACGCCGGCGGCCCGCTGAAAGCCGGCCTGTCGTATGAAGCCTACGCGGACGGCCCCGGCGGTGACGGGAGCTACAACGAGGTCATGATGCTGGGTGCGAGCTATGACTTCGGTTTTGCGACCTTGCTGGGCAGCTACCAGAACACGACGGACTTCGGCACCGCGCTGACCGACACTGTTCTTGTCGGCGGAGCCCAAGTGGAAGACATCCAGGCGTACAACGTCGGCGTGATGGTGCCGTTCGGTGCCTTCCAGTTCCGCGCGCAGTACACCTCGTCCACGATGGAGCGCGACGGCGGGAGCGACCTCGACCAGGACAAATACGGTGCATCGCTGCGTTACAGCCTGTCCAAGCGGACCCAGCTTTACACGGTCGTGACCAAGCGCAGCGGCGATGACGACGAGATGTTCAGCCGCGACACGCAAGTTGCATTCGGTATTGGCCACAACTTCTGATCTAGTTCCACGTGTCTGAAAAGGCGCCCAATGGGCGCCTTTTCTTTTGGGCTCGAGAACCGGGTCCTCCGCCGCCGAGGGCGCCATCGTTCGTTGTGAAGCCGTGCATTGCCCAGGCACGTGTGGTCCGGCACCATTGCGGCTTGCCTCGCTGAACTCATGCTCGCGTTTCTCCTGCGCCGCCTGCTCCAAGCCGCCGTCGTGATGCTTGCGGTGAGCTTCATCGCCTTCATGCTCTTTCAGTACGTCGGCGATCCGGTCACGCACTTGTTGGGACAGGACGCTACCGAGGCGCAGCGCGTGCAACTTCGTGCGGACCTCGGCCTGGATCGCGCCTTCGCCGTGCAGTTCGCGAGCTTCGTCGGCAATGCGCTGCAAGGCGAGTTCGGCGTGAGCCTGCGCCAGGGCCGTGAGGTCTCGGCGCTCATTGCCGAGCGCTTGCCGGCCACGCTCGAGCTTTCGCTCGCTGCCGCCGTGCTGGCGCTCGGGGTCGGCCCGCCGCTCGGCATGGCCGCTGCGCTTCGGCGCGGCGGCGTCTTGTCGCAGCTGATCATGGCGGGCTCGTTGCTCGGCGTGT
>NZ_JACDCU010000585.1 GCF_013817365.1 Methylibium sp.
TGCCGCTGCGGCCACGCTCGGGTGGCGATGGAGCAATCTTGAGCGCCACCGTACAAAACGTTGACGGGAATAGCGGGGCCTTCCGCCGCCAATTCCCGCCGCAGCCTCGCCACGCCGCACTTAGAGTGCCGAGGCAATGAACAGCAACACACTTCTCTTTTCCCGCGCGCTTCGGCGGGTCGCACCGGCCTTGTTTGCGGCGCTGCTGCTGGGCTTGGCACCGTTGCGCGCCGAGGAAGCCCCGGTGGCCCAGGCGCTTGCGCAAGCGTTCGAGGAGCAGGCCCGCAGCCTGGCGCTGGAAAGTGCCCGGCCGGCCGACGGCCTGCGCGTGGAAATCGAAGTGGGACGCCTCAACCCGCGCCTGCGGCTGGCGTCCTGTGCGCAGGTCGAGCCCTATCTGCCCAATGGCTTCAAGCCGTGGGGTCGCACGCGCGTGGGTCTGCGCTGTCTGAGCGGCCCGACGCGCTGGAACGTCTATCTGCCAATCACCGTCAAGGTGTTCGGCCCCGCGCTGGTCGCGTCGAGCGCGCTCGCGGCAGGCACGGTGCTCACCGACGCTGATCTGCAAGAAGCCGAAGTCGATCTGGCCGCCGAACACGGCATGGTGTTGACCGATGCGGAGCAAGCGGTCGGCCGCACCTTGACGCGCATGGTGAGCGCCGGCGACGCGCTGCGCAGCAGCAATGTGCGGGCACGCCAGTGGTTCGCTGCCGGAGACACGGTTCGGCTTGTCGCGATCGGCACCGGCTTTTCCGTCGAGGGCCAGGGCCGCGCGATCAGCGTCGGCCTGGACGGCAGCCAAGTGCGCGTGCGGACAGAAAGCGGGCGGATCGTCACAGGATTGGCGACGGGCGAGCGAGAGGTTGAGGTGCGGTTGTGAGCCGCGTGAGAGGGGCCCCACGCAGTGGGGATCGAAGCGAGCGAACAACCGCATGCCGCCGACCGCCCGGCATGCGCAGTAGCGCGGTCGCTGCGGAGGCGGCGTTGTGAGTCGGCCGGCACTGCTGTTACAAATCAACGATTCAAGTTCGCCGCCAGAGCGTCGATACCCCACCATGTTGAACCATCCGGCGGCCCTTGCGCCGGACTGCAGGAGTCCCTCATGAAGATCGGTATCACTTCCACCCCGGCGGCCGATGCGGCCACGCTGTCCCGCGCCAACGCCGAGGCAGGCGCTGCCGCAGCCAAGGCGCGCGGCGCCACGCAGGCGCCGTCCTCGGACGCGAGTTCGGTGCAAATCTCCAGCGCCGCCACCGGCCTGATGGCCCAGGCCGCCACGCCGGAGTTCGACGCCGCGAAGGTCGAGCGCATCAGGCAGTCGATCGCCGATGGCAGCTTCAAGATCGACGCCGCGGCCATTGCCGACAAGCTGATCTCGAACGCGCAAGAGTTGCTCGGCGCTGCGAAGCGCTGAGCAGCAGAAGCTTTTCTCCGGGGGTGGCGCCTGACTGGCGGCCCCATGCCGATTCCGATTCCGCGAGCGCCCTTCTCAGCCCCGCCATGCAAAGCACCGACCGCAGCTCCGCCCCGATCCCTCCCGTCGACGACGCGCTCGAGGCGGTGATCACCGATGTCGAGCGGCGGCTGGCCGGACTGGCGCAATCGCTGCTGGAGCGCGACGGCGGCGCCATCGATACCGCCGCCACGGCGTTGCAGCAGTCGCTGGCCCGCGCCCTCGACGCCGTGAGCCGCGCCGCGCACCGGGGCGCCGTGCCGCCGGCGCTGCGCCAGCGGCTGGTCGTTGCGAGCGGCCAAGTGGCCAATCAGCGCAACACCCTGGCCCGTGCCACGGCCGCGCTCGACCGGGCCATCGAGGTGCTGCTGCCGCGCGAGGCCTCGGGTTACACCGCGAACGGCGCTGCCGCGCTGCAGGCGCACAGCGGTCTCGCGCGGGCTTGAAGAGGCGGGCGGCGTCGGGGCGCGCGCGGCTCAATAACGAGCCCCGGCCCGTGGCGGGATAGGCGGTCGTCCAGAGCTCCGAGCCGTCGAAACACAATGCGGTTCGAACCGGCGGCTCAATGCACCGCGTAGGGCCGCAATGCCTCGGGGGTGCGCATGTCCTGCGGCATTTCGAAGGTTTCGAGGGCAGCGCCGCGCATTTTTGTCGGAACCTCGGCCAGTCCGCGCCG
>NZ_JACDCU010000586.1 GCF_013817365.1 Methylibium sp.
GGCGTGGTGCGCCTGTCGAAGCTGCAGGGGCAGGGCTACTCGTACATCAAGCCTTGATGACGGCGCCTTGCGGGCGGCGCTGAGTGCCGGGCCGAGAAGCATGCGAGGCGCCTTCGAAACGGCCCGAAGCAGAATCGCCTGCATCGGCGCAGTTGTCGCCGGGTTGCTGAGTCCGATCGTTGCGGTGGCGGGCGCGGGCGCGGAGCCGGCGGTTCGTGCGGTCCGCGTGGCGCCCGACGTCTGGTTCGTGCAGGGCGAGGCGGCACTGGGCACGGCCGGCAACCGCAACTTCATTTCCAACGCCGGCTTCGTCGTCACCGACGACGGCGTGGTTGTCATCGACGCGCTCGGCGCGCCCACGCTCGCCAACGAACTGATCGCCGAGATACGGCGCGTGACGGCGCAGCCGATCCGCCATGTGATCGTCACTCATTACCACGCCGACCACATCTACGGCCTGCAGGCCTTCAAGGCGGCGGGTGCGAGCGTTGTGGCGCACGCGGCCGGCCGGGAATACCTCACCTCCGACACCGCCCATCGCCGGCTGGAGGCGGGCCGCCAGGACATGTTTCCCTGGATCGACGAGACCACCCGTCTGGTGCCGGCCGACCGCTGGCTCGACACCGACAGCACCCGTTTGCAAGTGGGTTCGACGGAGTTCCAGATCCACCGCGTCGGCCCGGCGCATACGGCGGAAGACCTGGTGATCCACGTGCCTGCGGCCGACGTGCTGTTCGCGGGCGATCTGGTGTTTCGCGGGCGCATTCCGTTCGTCGGGCAGGCCGACAGCCGGCGCTGGATCGAATCGCTCAACCGGCTCATTGCGCTCGAGCCGCGCATCATGATCCCGGGCCACGGGCCCGCGGCGACCGAGCCCGCCGTCGACCTGGCCCTTACGCGCGACTACCTGCTCTATTTGCGCAGCAGCATGGGCGAGGCGGCGCGCAATCTCGAACCCTTCGAGGAGGCCTACGCCAGGACCGACTGGTCACGCTACGAGCGCATGCCGCTGTTCCGCGCGGCCAATCGGATCAACGCCTTCAACACCTATTTACTGATGGAGCAGCAGGGGCCGAGGTGAGAGGAGGCCTCACATGCGGTCCAGCCGCCACATCTGGTAGCGCAGCGCCAGCACCGCGCCGCCAACGATGCCCGCCAATGCGATGAAGCTGCCGATTGCCAGGGTCGAGACGCCCGACAAACCCTGACCGATCGTGCAGCCCAGCGCCGTCACGCCGCCCACGCCCATCAGAAGGCCACCGGCGAGATGGTTCGCGGTGTCTTCAACGCTCCCGAATCCCTCCCAACGGAAGCTGCCACTCAGCAGTGCCCAGGCCGCCGAGCCGATCACCACGCCCGCCACGCTGACAACGCCCAGCGTCAGCAGCTTGTTCGCATCGCTGAAGAACAGCAGCCAGTCGAGCGCATAGCCCACCGGCGCGGCCATGCTCAAGGATTCCATGCGTCGGGAATTGGTGGCGAGGAAAGCCTCCTCGAGCGTGTTCGGGTCTTCCGGCAGGTACCCCAGCACACCGGACACCCACCACATGCCGACGATCACGCCGCCGATCCCGACGCCGCCCAGCCAGACATCGAGCGTGCGTCCTTCCGGCTTGGCCAGCACCCACAGCAGCAGGGCGGCTCCGAAGGCCAGGCCGAGCAGCGCCGCCGACGCGGGCGTGGCCAGACCCGTCGCTCCGGCCAGCAGCGTGGGCAGGTCCTGCCCTTGCGGCAGCTCGATCAGTGCGCGGTCCACGGTGGCCACGCGCAGTACCGCCGTGATGCCCTTGAGCGTGGCGAATGCGGCCACTGCCAGCATCACCACGACCACCAGCGACTTCAGGTTGCCGCCGCCCATGCGCACCAGGCTCTTGCTGCCGCAGCCCGACGCCAGCACCATGCCGAAGCCGAAGATCGCGCCGCCGACAATTCCTGAAAGCCACAGTACCTGCGGGCCGGCATACACGGTCTTGCCGGCGCTCACCCAGCCCAGCGCCACCATCGCGTTGAAGCCGAGGATCGCCACCGCGATGGCCAGCGCCCACATGCGCGCGCGGGTCCAGTCGCGCATGTTCACCACATCGGCAATAGCGCCCATGGTGCAGAAATGGGTGCGCTGCGCAAT
>NZ_JACDCU010000587.1 GCF_013817365.1 Methylibium sp.
GCTCGGCACTTGGCCCTGAGCATGGTCGTCCTTGAGCGGCGACATGCGGAGGGCGGGTGGTCAATCTGAAGGGATGGATGATGATTCTGGAATTGCATCAACAGGGTCTGTCGGTGTCGGCCATTGCGGAGCGCACCGGGCACGACCGCAAGACCGTTCGCAAGGTGATCGCGCGCGGCTTGGTCGTGCCGACGTACGCGGCGCGCACACCGCGGCCGACGCTGCTCGGTCCTTACGAGACCTACCTGCGCGAGCGCGTGGCCGCCTGGCCCGAACTCAGCGGCGTGCGGCTACTGCGAGAGCTGCGCGAGCGTGGCTACGCCGGCGGCGTCACCCAACTCAACGACTTCCTGCGCGCGGTCAGACCTCCCGTGATCGCGCCCTTCGAGGTCCGCTTCGAGACCCCCGCCGGTCGCCAGGCACAAGTCGACTTCGCGCACTTCATGGTCGAGTTCACCGAGCAGCCCGGCGTGCAGCACCGCGTCTGGCTCTTCGCCATGGTGCTCGGCCACAGCCGCTACCTCTGGGGACAGTACGTGCTGCACCAGGATCTGGGCACCGTGCTGCGCTGCCACATGCTGGCCTTCGAGCACTTCGGCGGCACGCCGCACGAGATCCTGTACGACCGCATGAAGACCGCCGTGCTCGGCGAGGCGGCTATTGATGCCGGCATCGTCTACAACGCCAAGCTGATCGGCCTGGGCGCGCACTACGGCTTCAAGCCGCGCGCCTGCAAGCCCTACCGCGCCAAGACCAAGGGCAAGATCGAGCGGCCGTTCCGCTACGTGCGGGCCAACTTCTTCCTCGCGCGCAGCTTCGCCAACCTTGACGACCTGAACCGGCAACTGCGCGTGTGGCTCGACACGGTCGCCAACGCCCGTCAGCACGGCAGCACCGGGCGCATCGTTGCCGAGCACTTCAAGACCGAACGCGTCAGCTTGAAGCCACTGCCCGCCGGGCGCTTCGACGCGGTGCTGCGCACCGAACGGCGCGTCAGCCACGAGGGCATGGTCTCGGTGGGCGGCAACTTGTACAGCGTGCCCGACGGTACCGTGAAGCGCGTGCTGGAGGTGGAGACGACCGCCGACTGCGTGCGCATCCACGACGGCCATCGCCTAGTGGCGGTGCACACGCTATTGCACGGGCGGCGCCAGCGCTCGCTGCTGCCGGGACATCGACAGCCGCGGCGCTCGAACGCGGCCCCCGAGGTCGACAAGCCGTCGCCGATACAGCCGCCCGGTCACAGCGTGGCTCGCCGAGGGCTGGAGATTTACGCGGCGGTGGCCGAGCGGCTCGGCGCGGTGTCACGTGCTACCTCGGGAGCGGCGCCATGAGCGGCGACACGACCGACCGCATCCGCCGGCACCTGGTTGGTCTGAAGATGCCGCGAGCGCTGGAGGCGCTACAGATGACGCTCTCCCGCATCGAGCAGGGCGAGGTCAGTGCGCTGGAGGCGATCGAGTCGCTGCTGGGCGAGGAGTACACGACGCGCGAGAGCCGGCGCATCAAGATGGCGCTGCAGACGGCGCGGCTGCCGACCGTCAAGACGCTCTCGGGCTATGACTTCAGCTTCCAGCCGAGCCTGGACCGCAACCGGGTGCTGGCGCTGGCCGAGCTCGAGTTCGTGGCACGGCATCAGTGCGTGCATCTGCTCGGCCCGCCGGGCACGGGCAAGAGCCACTTGGCGATCGCCCTCGGCGTGGAGGCGGTGCGCGCCGGCAAGAGCGTCTACATGGCCACGCTGGCGGAGATGGTGGATTCGATGCGGCGTGCCGAGCGCGAGGGGCGCCTCACCGAGCGGGTGCGCTACTTGGCCCGTCACAGCGTCTTGATCGTCGACGAGATCGGCTACCTGCCGGTCGGCTCGGGCGGGGGTAATCTGTTCTTCCAACTCGTCAACGCCTGCTATGAGCGCTGCGCGATGATCATGACGAGCAACCGTGGCTTCGGCGAATGGGCCGAGATCTTCGGCGACTCGGTGGTGGCCACCGCGCTGCTGGACCGGCTGCTGCACCACGCGGTGGTGATCCCGATCGAGGGCAACTCGTACCGCCTGCGTGAGCACGCGAACCTGCTGCCGGAGCATCTGCGCAACCGCGCGGCGCTGCAAAACGGCACGCCCC
>NZ_JACDCU010000015.1 GCF_013817365.1 Methylibium sp.
GGATGAAGAAGTGCGGTCGGCGCTTGCGCATCGCTTCGTAGATGCGCATGCCGCCGAAGGCCGGGTTGATGCCCCAGCCCTGACCGGCGGTGTCACCGCCCCAGACGAACCGGATGTCGCGAGCGCTGAGCGAAGGGGTGCGCAAGCGGCCGAGCACCGGCTCGCTCAACGCACGGCTGTTGTCCAGGCCCTGGAAGCTGGCACGCACGAACACGTCGCGCCCCGGCGGCAGACCGACCAGTTCCTGGCGGACCGTGTAGTCGGTCGATTTCAGTGCGTGAGGGCCGATGACCTTCCTGGCATCTGCGAACTGCTCGTCGAGCGCGTACTCCACGATCAAGCGCGCCGGGCGGTCGCTTCGGCTCCACACGATGGCGGATCCTGCGCGGGAATCGCCGAACTGCAGGCCCTGGGCCGCGACGGGGCGTGCGCTCGGGTCGGTGATGACGGCCGGTGCTGATTGCGCCTGTGCCCAGCGCGGTAATGTGGCAACGCCAAAAGCAGCCGCGGTGGTTTTGAGGAACCGACGGCGATGATTCTCGATGCGATCGTTCATGAAGGACTCCAGTGTTTCGGTCGGGACGATGGAGGACGCCAGAAAAGCGACACGAGTCAGGCGGCTCTGACCGCACCCACTCGCGGTGAACTCAGTCGCAGGCTCGCCGCACCGAGCGGGTCAGGCATTCGGCGTACTCGGGGTCGACCTGCAACCGGTGCAGGGCGCGCGCAGCGACCGCGGTGTCGGGGAAATCCGAGAACAGCCCGTCAACGCCGAGTGCGTAGAACTGCAGGTACTCGTTGAGCGGATTCCCCGCGTAGTCGCCGGCGAGGCGAGGCTGCTCGCTGCGAAAGGTGTAGGGATGCACCAGCAAGCCGGCCTGGTGGGCGCGTGCGACCAGATCGCTCGGCGGTGCCAGCTTCAGGCTCGCCTCGCCCGGGCCGCTGCCGGCCGGATCGGCGACGGTCGAGACGATGTAGCGCTTCCAGGGCCCGATACCGTCGGCGTAGGACGCAACCTCCTGCAGGCCCGCGTCGGTCGCGAAGTAGCCGAAGGTGCGCGCCAGCAGCTGGGGGTCTCGAGAGGCCGTCCAGTCGTAGGGACGGTCGAACGGAGCGCTGTAATCGAGCGTGCCGTCGGGCTTGACGTCGTTGGCATCTATCAGCTGTATGAGCCGCACGCGCGTCATGCGGTTCAGGGCCTTGAGGTTGGACTGTTCGAACGACTGGATGAATACGGGCGCCTCGCGGTAGTTCCAGCCGTGGCGCGTCAGCACGGCCAGCAGGCGCTCCTCGAGCGGCAGGCCGAGCTGAGCGTGGTAGGTGGGGTGCTTGGTTTCGGGGTACACACCGACGCGGCGGCCGACCTCCTTGGACTTGCGCTTGGCCAGTTCGATCACTTCGTCGAAGATCGGGATACCGAATCGGCCGTTGAACTGCTGCGGCCGCTCGGCAAAGGCTTGCTTGGCACGCAGGCTGCGGATCTCGGCGAGGGTGAAGTCTGAAGCGAAGAAGCCTTCCTCGGCGAAACCGTCGACCACCGCCGTGCGTCGGCGCGAAGCGAACTCGGGCCGGCTCGCGACGTCGGTCGTGTTAAGGATGTTGGGCTCATGCCGCACGATCAGGTGACCGTCCTGGGTCGCCACCAAGTCCGGCTCGATGAAGTCGGCGCCGAGCTCGATGGCCAGCGCGTAGCCTTCGAGCGTGTGCTCGGGCAGATAGCCGCTCGCACCGCGGTGGCCGATCACGAGCGGCGCCTCCGCCGGCGCTCGCCGATGCCCGTGCTTCCATCGCTCGGACGCGGCAGCTGATGCCGTGAAGCCAGCCAGGCCGGCGATCAGGGTCAGCGTCGCGACGCCGGCAGTCAGAAGCTTGATCATGGAGTGCTCTGCGAGGGATGGACCAGCCGCACGATAGGCAGGGCGCGTGACGCCGGGGTGACATGCCAACCGGGAAGGCCAGTGACCGCCGGTTTTGCGGCGCCCCTTCGCAGCATCTCTCGATGCAAGACGGCTGGCGCATCGACAGCATCGTCGCTCGGCGGCACCAGGACGGCTCTCAGGCCTGCCTCACCACGCCTATGCCTGCGAAGACAGCTCCGTCAGCGTCGAAGGAGATCTTGAATGGCTCATGCCCCGGTTCAGTTCATACCCAGCGAATAGACGCATAGCCGTCGGCGGCCAGCACGGTTGCGAGCAGGACGGCGGCGAGCACGCGCCGCGAAGTCGGGTGGATCGTCATGGTGCAGGTCCACGTGCTCGGGCGGGCGGCGAAGGCCGTCCCGTCATCGGCGCCGTCCGGCTGAATCGGGAACGCGAGCTGAGCCCGCAGCCGCGCGATGTCGGTCTCGATGTCCAGGCGCGGTCCCCATGTGCAACTCGATCGCATCGCGGCATGCTTCCAACACGGCTGGCAAGGCGCAGGCCGGCGCAAAGGGCTCGGGTCCGCGCCTGGCCTATGTCACGGCCGCAGCGGCGGCGTGCGGCTTGCGCGCGATCACGGTGGCGAAGGACTTGATCCGCCCGCCGGGCGCCTCGAAGTCGCTGAACTCCGAGCGCAACACCTCCCACTGGGCAAAGTGGTCTGCCAGCGCGGCACGCTCGAACAGGCAGTGGCGATCGGCATCGAACATGTCGAGGTAGGTCGTGCCTTCGATCAGCACGTTGACGATCGCCGTGCCGCCTTCGCGGACGTGCGCCTGGATGTCGCCAAGAGACCACCGGGCGCTCGGACAATCGAAGAACATCAGCAAGCCGATCGACACGCTCGTGTCGAACGTTTCGCCGATCTCGTAGTGACTCAGGTCGACTTGAGGTGCCTCCACGTCGAGGCGCTCGGCGGCCGCGACGCTACGCAAATGCTCGATGGCCGTCGCACTGCCATCGAGCGCGAGCACCGAACAGCCACGCCGCGCAGCCGCCACCGCGAGGTTGCCCATGCCGCACCCCAGATCCAGTACGCGTCCGTTCAGATGCGGCAGCGCCGCCAGCTCGAAGGGATTGAGCGCGAGGTCGTGCTCGCGAACCTGCCGCTCGAACTGCTTGTCGAAGAACTCGACACTGGGATTCCCACTCATGTTCCAGCCTTGCCGGTGCACACACGGCTGAAGGATAGCGCCGCGCTCGCGTTGCTGCGGGCCAATCAAGATCGGGCGCCGGTCGATGCGAATGCCAGTGGTGCTCGTCCGGAAAGTGCTCGTGCAACTGCGTCAGCGGCTCCTTGCGATGGCGGTGCGCATGTTGCGTGCCTGGGTCGGCCGCCGGATGGTGGTGCCCCTGGTGTCGAAGAACGAATAATCTGGCAATTTGAACGAATGATCTGACAACGGTCATCTCTTGCAAGCGCCAGATCTGGCGCGGCCTGAATGGCACTCTTACCGGCGTTGCCGTCTGTTGCCAGATCGCGACGCTGCGCGCGCTTTGAACGAATTCTCTGGCAATGCGTGGCACGACGAACGCAAAAACTGGCAACGTGTTTGCACTGATCCTGCGTCGTTGTAGTGGCCAAGAAGCCTGCCGCGAAGTCCCTGCCAGCCCACAACCGAGCCGCCGGTCGACTCGAACAGATTGCTGACGCAAGATGGACACACGTCGAACGCGTTGTTGAGACGATTCGATCGCTCGGTGATGCACCGCTGGCCCTCGCCACGGCCGAACGCCTGGCCAAGCGCCTCGGGGTAAGCTGGCGGACCGGGTACCGCTACCGCGACCGTCTGCAATCCGTTGACGAAGCCACTGTGCTGGGCCTGAAGCGCGGTTGGAAGCCCCCTGCAACTCGCCTGTCGGCCAAGCAAGAACAAGCCGTCGAAGAAGCCATCAACGCCCTGCGCAAGAAGCCGGGGCCGCTGCGCGTGGTCGACCTGGTCGAGGAAGTCGGCGCGCGGTGCCGGCTGCTGCGCGTCCGCTGCCATTCTCGCCCGGCTATCGACCGACGCCTCAAGCGCGCTAAGGGCGTCAAGATCCTCCGCCGCGGCGTGGCCGCACCGGGCACCGCCGACCCCCGCATCTCGCCCGGCTCGTTCATTGTTTCGCGTCCTCTGGACGTCGTGCAGATCGACCACACGCCGATGGACATCGTGGTGGTGGACGACCTGTACCGGCAACCGCTGGGCAAGCCCTACCTGACGATGGCCACCGACGTGGCCATGCGCTGCGTCGTCGGCTTCGTCATCTCCTTCGTGCCGCCCGGCGCCGGCACCGTGTCGCTGTGCATGACCCTCATCGTTTCGCCCAAGGGCGCCTGGTTAAAGCAACTCGGGCTCACAGGCGAGTGGCCGATGGCGGGCCTGCCCAAGACGCTTCACCTCGATGGCGCAGCCGAGTTCAAGAGCAAGGCGCTGCGCCGCGGCTGCGGCCAATACGGCATCGAGCTCGTCTACCGAGAGCGCCCGCATCACGGCGGCCACATCGAGCGGCTCATCGGCACCAAGATGAGCAAGCTCAAGGCCCTGCCCGGCGCCACCGGCGGCTCGCCCAAGGCACGGCGCTCGTATGACCCCGACAAGCATGCCGCATTGACCCTCGGCGAGCTCGAGGCCTGGTTCGCGCAGCAGATCGTCGGCCGCTACCACCAGGAACCGCACCGTGGTTTGAAGGGCGGCACACCCGCCGGCGCCTGGGCACTGCACCCTGCCCCGGCCCTTGCCCCCGGGCCGCTCAAGCGCTTTCGGATCGCGTTCCTGCCGGCCTCTAGCCGCACGCTGCGCCGCGACGGCATCGTCTTCGAGCACCTGCGCTACTGGCACCCGATCTTCGCGCAGTGGCTGGCGCGCCGCGAGCGGCTGGTGTTGCACTTCGACCCGCGCAATCTGTCGAAGCTGTACGTGCCGCACGAGGGCGACTACCTGGAAGTGCCGTTCGCGGACTTGCGCTTGCCGCCGAGCTCGACGACGACCGGCGTCTTGCGCACATGGGCGAGGATCACTGGATCGACTACCCGACGGCGCGCGAAAGTTCCCGCACGCAAACAGGCCGCCTTGAACGATCATTGCTTCGACTGGGCCTTGCGCTTGCCGGCATCCGTCGCCCGTCCCTTGGCTTTGGGTGCCTTCGGCAAAGCAGCGGATGCAAGAAGCTTGGCGCCCGACGCCTTCGCTGGCGAACGGCCTGGCTCCGTCAGTTTCTTCTTGGGCGACGGACGCAACGGACCCTTCACGCTTGCCTTGGTTTTCGGCTCGGGCTGCGTGCCCTCCATCTCGAGACCGAAGAGCGCCGAGAGGTCGTCACCGTCGAGAACTTTCGCCGATGTAGGCGTCTTCGTCGAGAGGGTGCGTCCCTTCGCGGCGCTGACGATCAGCTCAGCGTGATCGACGGCGCGCAGCTTGAACGCGAGCTCGGGCTGCTCGTCGAGCCGGGCGCCGATGCCGTAGAGCACGGCCGCCACATGCTTGCACATCGAGGCCCAGTCCGGGCAGCTGCACGACAGCTTGATCTCCGCGGGGGCTGGAAAGAGACCCACCCTCTGCTGGCAAACGCGCTCCATGACCGCCTTGGAGAGGCGCCCCTGCAGGAGTTCGACCAGCGAATCGATCGAGCCCGAACAGTCCTTGCAGATCGCGCTCCAGTGCGCCTTCGGGATCGGGGAGACCCTCGCGGTCACCTTGTACAGCTCAGAGCCCATGACCATGGCCCGGATCTCGCCGCCGTTCACCTGGAGATCGACCACCGAACCGTTGCGAACATAGGTTCGCCCGCGCGGAAGCCGGTTGGCAAAGTCGCTGTACGACTCGAGGTTGTCGCACCAGGCTTTGCCCCAGAACGTCGTCCCGAGCTTGCGCCCTTGAATGGTCACCGGCGAATGCGAGTGCTCCTTCTTGCGCAGCTTGGCCATTTCACGCTCGGCCTTCTTGCGCCGCTCGGCCACGCTGACATACGGTTTCCAGCCGAAGGACATGGTTCAGTTCTCCGCCATCGCAGATTGAATGTCGAGCGCGACCAGCTTGAGCAGTTCGTCGTCTTTCATCTCGGTCAGCATCAACTCCGCGCCCCCTTCGAGCAAATCCGTCGACAGCTGGCGTTTGGCCTCGATGAGCTCGTCGATTTTTTCCTCGACCGTGCCCCGGCAGACGAATTTGTGCACGAGCACGTTGCGTCGCTGCCCGATCCGGAAGGCGCGGTCGGTAGCCTGATTCTCCACCGACGGGTTCCACCAGCGGTCGAAGTGAATGACGTGTGAGGCGGCGGTGAGGTTGAGCCCGGCGCCGCCGGCTTTGAGCGAGAGCACGAAGAAGGGCAGCGCCTCGTCGCCCTGGAAACGCCGAACCAGCTCCTGCCTTTTCTTCACGTCAGTCTCACCGTGCAGAACCAGGCCCGGGCGTCCGAACACCGAACCGAGAAAGGCCGCAAGCGGCGCCGTCATCTCCCGAAACTGCGTGAACACCAGCACCTTCTCCTGCTTGGCCGCAATGACCTCGGCGAGCTCGCGCAGGCGGCCCCACTTGCCGCTGTCGTTTTCACCCCAAGCGTTGTCCCCCAGCCATTGGGACGGGTGGTTGCAGATCTGCTTGAAGCGCATCAGGAACGCGAGCACGATGCCGCGGCGTTGAATGCCGTCGGCCTGGTCGAGGTGGGCCGCGAGCTCAACGACTGCCGCCTGGTAGAGCGCGGCCTGCTTGCGACTGAGCGGGCAGTACGCCCTGACCTCGGTCTTGTCGGGCAGGTCGGCAATCACCGATTTATCGGTCTTCATGCGCCGCAGGATGTAGGGGCGCACCAGCTCGCGCAGCGGACCGTAGGGGTTGTGGGGTCGCTCGGCCAGGCGCTTGACCAGCGTGGCGAATTGCTTGGAAGAGCCCAGCAGCCCGGGGTTGATGAAATCAAAAATCGACCACAGGTCACCGAGCCGGTTCTCGATCGGCGTGCCGGTCAGGGCAATCCGGGCCTCGGCGCCGAGCTGCTTGGTGGCGCGGGTCTGCTTGGCATTCGGATTCTTGATCGCCTGCGCCTCGTCAATGACGACGAGACGCCATGGCGTCTCCTTCAGCCACGGCAGGCGCAACAGCGTGCCGTAGCTGGTGATGACGAGGTCGAGCTTGGCCAGTCGGTCTGCGTCGATCGCTGCCAGTTCGTTGGCGGGCAACGCAGAGGGATGCGCCACGAGCACATCGAGGCTCGGCGCGAAGCGCGCGATCTCGCTCGCCCAGTTGCCGAGCAGCGACGCCGGGGCGACCAGCAGGCTTGGCTTCGCCGACGTTCGGGCGTCGGTGCGCTTCAGGTCCACCCGCTTCAAAATCAGCAGCAACGACAGCACCTGGATGGTCTTGCCCAGCCCCATGTCGTCGGCCAGGCACGCACCCAGGCCGAGCTGGGCCAGCAGATGCAGCCAGCGCACGCCGACCTGCTGATAGGGCCGCAGCGTCGCCTGTAACGCCGGCCCCGGGTCCAGCGCGTCGAGTGCCTGCGGGCTGCGCAGACCGTGCAGTGTGTCGGCAAGCCAGGGACCAGCCACCACCTGCGACCAATCCGCGCCGGCTTCGGAGGCGGCCCCTGTATCTGCTTGATCGGCGCGCGCGAGCATCCTCATGGCATCGCCGAAACTCAAGCCTCCCGACGAAGCGGCCTCCTGCGCGTGCTGATAACGCTCGAGCACCGCGGTGAGCTTGTCGTGGTCGATCTCGACCCAGTGGCCGCGAATGAGCGCAAGCCCGTTGGACTGGGCGAGCAAGGCCTCGATCTCGCCGGCGTTGAGCGGTTCGCCTTCGAGCGTGACGTCCATCTGAAAGTCCAGCAGGGCGTCGCGTCCCAGCGTCGAGGGGGTCGCCGCACCGAGGGTGGCCGTCACTTGGGCGCGGGCTGGCCGCCCTGCGCGCCAGCGGGCGGGCATGCGCAGGACGATCCCCGCCGTCTCCAGTGTCGCGGCGTCGCGCAGCAGCGCGAAGGCGTCTTCCGGTGTCCAGCGCAAGGGATGGAAGATCTCGCCGCTGTCGACCATCGCCTTGAGCCAGGCGCACTGCTGCGCCGCTCGCTGGACTGGCAGCAGCAGTGACAGCAGTTCCTGGTTCGACGCGTCGGCGTACTCTCGCAGCGCCCGCCCCAGGGGAAGGTGCTGGGCTTTGGACTGCCTGGACAGCCGGGTCGTGTAGGTGGCGACGAATGCGAACGGCGCCTCGTCGTCCTTGCGGTTCTCGGCCAGATTGAAGTGCACGCGACCGACGAGGTTCCAGGCCGGGTCGTGGCGTCGGAGGAAGTCCTGAACGGTGCCGCCCGCCTCGATCAGCTCGGCGGCAAACGCCGCGTCGAGGTCTCGCCAGAGTGCGGCAAGGGCGGTCCCCGTCAGGTACTCGGCGCCCTCCATGGGAGGCGCGGCATCGGCCAGCGACGCCAACACCTCGTCGGCGGGTGGAGCGACATGAACCGGGGCGCCGCGCTCTTCGGCGTCCGGCAGTGTGCACAACGCGGTGACGTAGCGCGCCGCGAAATCACGCCAATAAGACAGGACTGCAGGCAGCGCGCTCGCCACCTCGCCCGCGCCGAGCTGCAGCAGGCCATGGCCCGAGCCGCGCGTGAACGCCTGCAGAAGGCGGCCCGCGGTGGCGGCTTCAAGCAAGGGCGCCTCGACCGCAGGACTCAAGGTGAGACGGCCGTGCGGCGTGAACACCGGCGAGCCCGCGGCGTGAAGCGTGCTGTCCGCGTTGTCCGACGGCAAGGGGCTCATCGGGGCGCCCGCCGAGCCTCCCACGGTTTTGTTCACTCTGCGCTCTTCCCCACTGCGCGGCCGGTTCCCCAAAACGTCTCCACGGCTCTCATCCGCCGGCGCTTCTCGGTCGTGACGTAGACGGTCGTGGTTGCCAGCGACGCGTGCCCCAGGTTCTGCTGCGCGATCTCGATGGGCATCCCGCCGGCGATTGCGTGGCTCGCGTGCGAGTGGCGCATCCAATGCGTGCTGGCCCGCGCAAAGCGCTCTGCTCCCTTTGCATCGCCCTGCCCCCGCAGCACGCTGGCACAGTCCGCAAAAAACGCCTTGATCTGGTCGTAGAACGTCGTCGCAGCGATCCCCTGCCGAGGGTCAATCGCTTGCCCGGTGCTGAGCCCGGGCGCGCGTTGCGCAGCGTCGCTGGCCTTGCCGAGCAGGAACGCACCCTGATTGCCGATGTCCTCCGGGTCCGCGTCAAGTCCCCGCGAAGCCAGGTACCTCGCCAGTTCGCCCACCACGTCGGCCGGCAGCGGCACCTCGCGTTCCTTTTGGCCCTTGCCGACGACGCGCAGCAGCCAGCCCTGCATCGGTTCGTCGTCGTGCGCATCGGCCGGGTACTCGACCCACTGCATGTCGTCGACCGTGGCAGCCACAACTTCCGACAGCCGAAGCCCAGTCGCATAGAGCAGGTGCAGCCCGAAGGTCAGGCGTTGGTTTGCGGAAGTCGCCGGCAGCATCTTCAACTGCTCTTCGATGAAGTCCCACTGCGCCAGGCTGAAACTTCGCCCGGCGTTCACCTTGGGCCCCGCGGTGCGTGGCACGCCGACCGCCGACCACGGGTTCCCCATCAGGTAGTTCTGGTCCACCAAGAACCCATAGAGGTTCTTCAAGATCGTGACCGCATGTCGCTGCGCCGACGCCGACAACGGCCCTTCAAACGGCCGCCACAGCGGCGACCAGCGCTCGCGTCCACGATCGCCACACCAGCGGCTGCGCGGTTGCGGGTCGGCCAGGAAGTCCCGGTACTCGATGCAGTCCTCGTTGCTCATCGAGGACAAGGCCTTGCCCTTGTGCGTGATGGCCCAAAGCAAGAAGCGCTCGGCTTCTTTCCGATACGCGCGCTGCGTGTTCGACAGCGCCTGCAGCCAGTCCATGCTTTGCTCGACGCCGTGGTTGCCCATGACATCGCGGTGCCGGCGACGGGCCTTGAGGTGGGCCTTCTGATCTGGTGTGAGGCCGTGCTTGGAACGCAGCCAGGCGAGGATGGCCTGGTAGTCGTTGGTCGCCTTCAGCAGGCACTGGGTCTGCGGGCGCCGGTACAGCCCGCGCGTGCCATCCAGCTCGGCCGGCACGATGAACTTTTCCAACGGGCGGATGGCCGTGGCCGGCGCGACCACGGCGTTGAGTTCGTGTACGTAGAGCTTGCTGCGCGCCATCGCCACATGGCGGCCAAGCTGAAGCTCGATGCTGTCCTGGTGCTCGCGAAGCCAATCCACGATGCGCAGGGCCTTGCTCTCCCCCATCGCCTTGATACCGGCGTGCCACCGTCGGCCGACGCCGTTGATGCGCTCGACCAGTTGGGCCAGCGTGAAGATGTCGGCCGCCTCCAAGTGGCTGGCCAGTGTCGGGTTCAGCCAGGCGGCAACCGAATCGCCGGCCTTCGGGGACTGGGCGACGAGGCCTTCAAGCCAGCGCAGCGCTTCGAGCTGGCGGGCGACCAGGCGGGCGCGCCGCCGCAGTCGCTGCGTCGCGCGGCCGTACTCGGCTTCGTAGGCGGCCATCTGCTCGGCCTGGCGCTCGTGTTCCAGGCCCTGCGCTTCGGCGAAAGCTTCGAGGCTCGGGAGTTCAAGCGACGGGTCGGCGATGCGGGTGGCGTCGATGCGGACCAGGCGCGCCGTGCCGTACCGATCCTGGCGCTTTGCAGCGGCTGCGAACTCGTCGCGAATCCAGGCGATGGTGGCGCGCACGGTGCGCTGGTCGGTGGCCTCGCCTTCGACACGGAAGTAGCGCTCCCAACTCTCGCGGGGATCGAGACCCTGGACCACCGAGCGCATGAAAGCGAAGTGGCCGACGTGCAGCTTTCGCTGCCGTGCGGCGCTGACCGAGGCGAGGCTGCGCGACAGGGTGCGGGTGGACGTACCGAGCAGTGGCGCCGGAGCGCCCTGCCCTGCGCGGTCGCCCCTCGTGCTAGCACCGGCCAGTGCCTTGTCGTCGCGGGCGTTCATTGCGCGAGCCGTGACAGTGCGGCGGCGAGGTTGATGCGGGCCTGGCTGTCGAGCAGGGCCACCGCCCCCTCACCGTGGTACAGCCGCGGCCGGTCGAGCAAGCTTTGCAGCACCTGCACCCTGGCTTTTCCGTACCGAAACCCCGGCACCCCGTCGTACTCCCTGCGCACGACCTGGTTGTAGCGCTCGAAGCCGTTTTGAAGAACGTGGGTGCACTTGGGCACCCTGAGCCCAGGCGCCCACAGCGCCTGTATGCCGAGCGCATCGAGCAGCCCCTCGGTGAACGAAGTGACCTTGTCCGCGAAGAACCACGCCATCGTGACCGAGGCGTCGATCACCCAGCCCGCCGGCGCCGGGCCGGACGGCGGCTCCCGAGCCGGCCGGGCCTCCTGCCCCATCAGCGCCGGCCCTCTTCGATCATGTCCGGGATCGCGACCCCATCGCCCGGCGCCTGGCCAGCGCGGCTGGATCGGATCCTCGTCGCCAGGGCATGCGCTTGGCCGAGCGCGTCCGGAACGCGGGGCGGCATCAGGCGGGCGACCGGCTCACCATGTCGGGTGATGACGATCTCCTCCCCGCGCGCCGCGCGCGCCACGAGTTCGGAAAGGCGGCTCTTGGCTTCGAAGATGCCGACGGTGGTCATGATGAGGTCTCCCGGCCGGGGGCACTGGCTTAGCGACGTCTGGCTGTCTAGTAGGCGCATCGCCCCCCAATCTGTTAGGCGGATTTGTGGCCAGCGCGTGTCGACTCATTGCGAGGCTCGGCGAGATGGCGCGGCACTTCGGACATTTCACGCCCGGCAGCACCCATTGCCGCCAGTCGCTTGCCTGCCTGCACCCGCACGAACGTCGCGATCTTGATCGCCTCGCGGCACAGGTCGACCTTGTCCATGGCTGGACCGGCCAATTTGAGGGCTCGCTCATAAAGCTCGTCGTCGATCGTCACCGTGGTTCTCATCGCAAACTCTGTCTTGGACTGCGAAGTGTGTGCGCATCGCCTGCGACATCCTGCACCGGCACTCAGTGACCAGCCACCCAGTTCTCGACCATGAGTCCGGGGTAAGTGCGGAAGTCCGCTTCATTGTTGGTGACCAGCGTGACGCCCAGAGCCACCGCGTGGGCCGCGATGAGCTTGTCCAGCGCGTCCTTGTTTCTCTCGCGATTGCTAGCGCGAAGCGGCCCGTAGGCCCGGGCAGCGCGAGCCTCGAAAGCCGCCACCACGATGTCGTCGAGCAGCCCGTCCATGGCAGCTTGGTTGTGGGCTTTGGACGCGCCCGAACACGCCACTCCGTACTCGAGCTCGGCCAGCGTGATGGCCGAGATAACCACCTCGCCGACAAAACACTGCGCAAAGCGCGCCGCGACCTCTGGCGGCTGATGCTTCATGAGGTAGATGCAGATGTTGGTGTCGAGCATGTACTTTGGCGTCATACGGCCTCGCGCTCACCCTCAACGTTCTCGCCCCGCCCCCCCCTCATGAAATCAGGCGAGAAGCGGGCCAACTTGGCAAGCACGTCGCCCACGCGTCGCTGCGCCGGACGAATGCGCAACTCGTCGCCCTCACGTTCGATGACCAGGTCGATGTCCCAGCTGGGATATGCCAACTCGGACGGGATGCGCACGGCCTGGGAGTTGCCGTTCTTGAACAATTTCGTCGTGGCCATGACGATCTCTCGAAGCTTAATTTCGGATGTACACGTACATCCTACTCGAATCATGATTTTTGTAAACACATGGATGTACATCAGCGGCACGATCTCCCGATGAGCGTGTACTCACCCGTCGTCCGCCCGACGTCCGCTTGGGAGCGGCGCCCGACGCAAAACCTTACGGATCAAGCACTTGAATTATTGTCATCTGGCAAGGGCGGATTTGTCACTCATTTCCTAGTACCATGATAATATGACTTATCATGTATCAAACTGCTTGCCAGACGAATCACTTTGAGCTTTTGGATGCGCAGCACCGTGGCCTTGACCAGGCTCCCGGGCCCAAGAGTCCCAAAGGTTCCGCGTCGTGCCACCGCCCAGCGCGGTCGTATCGGGACGCACTTGAAGCCCGGCATGGATTCCGTCTCCCACCCTCCCCTTTGTGATGACGAGACGCTCAGGCGTCGCCATGCTCAGGTGACGTTTGTAGCTCGAGGAATGCGCTCCAGCGAAGCTGCCCGGCGGATAGGCTCCGACCGCCCTGCCGAAACAGTTCATGCCGAGCTGCAACGGCGCCTGGACGCGCGGCGGAAGGCAGTCCTAGGGTAGCCAGCCTCGGGTGCGCCTGCTCTGCTGGGGCCGTGGCACGGGTTCAGGCCAGACGGGAACGGCGAAGCGATTGCATGACATTTGCGACTCATTGATTGAGTCGATTAGAGCCATAATCGACTCATGTCGCCGCCGTCGAGGGAAAGTCAACCGCAGGAGCTGGTCTGGCGACAGCCTGGTTGGCCTGGCCTGCGGTATGACCCTGCAAAGGTGGCGGCGGCCGTGGCTCTCGCCCGCCGGGCGCAGGGCGCCGTGGAAGGCAAGCTGGCGGCCATCGGCTTCGAGCAGCGCCAAGAGATCGCGGCTGAAACCTGGACGCAGGAGGCCCTCTCGACGGCAGCCATCGAGGGAGAACGGCTGGACCTGGAAGCGGTCCGCTCGTCAATCGCGCGCCGCCTGGGGGTCTCTCAGTCGAAGAGCACCAACACCCCCCGCCACGTCGACGGATTGCTGGACGTCATGGACGACGCCGTAACCCAGGCCGACAAGCCGGTGACTCATGAGCGCCTCCATGCTTGGCAGGCTGCGCTGTTTCCAACGGGGTATTCGGGCATGAGCCGGATTCGGGTCGGAGGCTACCGGGAACATGCCGAGCCGATGCAGATCGTCAGTGGCCGCATCGGCCGCGAGACGGTCCACTACGAGGCGCCGCCCTCGGCCGCCGTGCCCGTGGAAATGGAGAGGTTCCTGGCTTGGCTGGACGGTCCAATTGAGCCGAGCGGCCTGGTCAAGGCCGCGCTGGCACACCTCTGGTTTGAGACGATCCACCCCTTCGAGGATGGCAATGGTCGAGTTGGGCGTGCCATCGTCGATCTTGTTCTGGCCCGGGATGCGGGCGAACCGGGCCGAGTGCTACGAATCTCCCAGCAACTGCTATCGCGGCGTGGCGAGTACTACGAGCAGCTGGAGCGAGCACAGCACGGCGCGCTGGACGTCACTGCCTGGGTCGTGTGGTTCACAGAGCAGGTCCAGGCTGCATTCGACATGGCAGCGTCGGTGGTCGACCTATCGCTGGCCAAGGCGATGTTCTGGAACCAGCACCGCGCCAAGGACCTCAGCCCGCGCCAGCGCAAGACCGTCAACGCATTGCTCGACGCTGGTCCAGGGGGCTTCGAGGGCGGCATGAGCACCCGCAAGTACGAGAGGCTGACCGGTGCCGCGCGAGCAACGGCATCGCGCGACCTGATCGAGCTGGCGGCGTTGGGTTTGCTGGTTCAGGTAGGCGCTGGCCGTGGGACGCGGTACTACTTGCAGATCGAAGGCTGGGCGCCGGCCTGATCGCCGCTCCCCGGCTCGCCCCGGGGCTCACGGCCGCCTGGAAATTGAGCGTAGTAGAGCATTCGGCTTCAGCCCTTGAGGAAGTCTTCGATGACTTTCACCAGAGCCTTGCGCTTGGACTCTGGCAGCGCCCCGGCCTCGAAGCGGACAACCGCCCTCCCCTTAGCGTCTGCAGTGAGTCTTGCCGCGACCTTCCCTGCCTTTGAAATCGTCAAAGCCTGAGATGCCGACTGGCCAGGCGCCGGCTCGGGCAGCCCGACCAGCTTCGACAGGATGGTGGCCGCGCCCAGATCGCCGCGCGTTTCCGCGATAGCGCGCGCTCGCGAAAGTGTGCCGTCTGGGTCTTTCTGCATCGCCTCCGTCAGCGGCGCAGCCCAACGAAACTGGATGTCGAGAGGGCTTTGAAATGCCGCGACGACAGCTTCAGGCAACCGCGCCAGGGAAACGCTCTTGGACACCAGCGAAACGTCGACGCCAAGACCTTCCGCCAATCGGCGCAGTGAGCTATAGAGCCCTTCATCAAGTGCCCTTCGGTACATAGTGCCCTGCTCCCAGGCAGACAGATTCTTGCGCCCGCGGTTCTCTCGCTCCATCTGTTCGAACAGGCCGACGTCCGACGCCTCTTCGATGGCCGCAAGAACCGGAATGCCCAGCTGAGCGCAGGCGCGATGCCTGCGGTGCCCGAAGATTAGCTCGAAGGTCGGTCCAACCGGGCGTGTTGAACCGTTCAACACCGACACAGGGCGAACCTTGATCGGCTGCACGTTGCCCCCTGCCGCCGCAATCTCAGCCTTCAGTTGCTGGAATTCAGCGGTGAGAAACGACGCTTCGTGGCGGTTGGCCCACTTTGACGGCCGGATGATGGATGGATCGAGTTTTCTAAGGGGCGCCTCTTCTTCCAGCGACTTGACGCGCGCCTTCAGCGCTTCAGCCTCCTGAACCGCGCCCGATTGCGCCGTCAAGAAACCCATCATCGTTCCCGGCGCCGTCTTGGCCTTTGGTGGCTCTGCCGCCGGGGCGCTGTCGCCAGCCGGCTTTGGCCCGGCCTGCAAACCAGGGATCAGGCCCGCCTTCTCGAACATCTTCCTAGCCATTATTCAGCCCCTTTTCAGCGGGTGTTGAACGGTTCAACACCGTGGCAGAAGGACTTGGCATCGCGGTCGCGCCTGCGTTGGATTCAACCTGCCGACGCCACACAGATTGAACCGAAGTTTCGATGTAGCTCACCATCAGGTCGTAGGCATCCCTAGCGCGCTTGAAGGTTCTTGCGTTGCCGTCGTACTTGGTGATGTCAAAGACCGTACCGAACTCAACCGTCGCCGACGCGGTGACCGCTGACTTTGGTATCTCCATTGGCAGCACAGAGACCCGATTGGCATAGGTGCTCTGAATCCACTGCTTGACGATCGCGCCGGTGGCATCCGAGCTGTCGACTCGGCTGAGCAGGATGTTCATGAAATCGAACTGCTTGTCGTGTCCTCGGTTGGTGAGCAACTGCGTAGTCAGATCAGAAAACAAGGACCAAAACTGAGCCGCAGAAGCGAAGTCCAACGTGCTGGGTGGCAGCGGCATGATGATCCCGTTGCTGGCCAACAGTGCATTGATCGTCGTGTAGGACAGGGCAGGGGGGGTGTCGATAACGATGACATCGTAGTCGGCGCGCACGTCGTCGATGCCATAGTTCAGGACGTTCCAGAACTCGAAACCTTCCTCCTTGGTTTGTCGAGCTGGCAGCGCGAATTCCGCTCCAAAAAGCAAAGGCGACGCTGGGACCAGGTCGATGCCGTCCCAATAGGTCGGGCGGATCGCATAGCGAATCGACGTCTCTGCGCCCATCACCAGAGGCAGGATGGTGTCCTCCTCCTCCACCTCTGCGTCGGGCAAGATCCCGAACAGGGTTGTCAACGAGCCTTGCGGGTCAGTGTCAATGACAAGCACCCTGTGCCCGAGCAGCGACATGCCCTGAGCCAAAGTGATCGCCGTCGTCGTCTTGCCAACACCGCCCTTGAAATTCGCAATACTGATGGTCACGGCCTCGGCGCCGCTCGGCCGCAAACTCTCTTTGCGGTACTCCCTCACCCAGCCCCTAACCTCAGGCAGAGTGAACTGTCGGCGATTTCCTACTTCGTTTAGCGTGCCAGGCGGCATATCTCCACGTCCCATTCGATGTGTGAGCGATCCCTTCTCAATGCCTAGAAGAAGTGCGAGCTGACTCAGGTTCCAGATGGGTGCTGCCTTGCGCGTCGTCGGCGACAACATTGCAGATCGGATCTGCGACATCATTTCGACTGAGTGGGCAGCCTGTTCTGCGATGTCGGCAAGGCCAATCGGGGCTGGTGCCTTGATGCTGAGTTTTGCCATGTACCCTCCAAGCGCGAGTTTACCGCTCCCTTTACGTTTATCTGCGCTCCCTGCCAACATTCGTCAACTGGTCGACTGCTTGAACGCTGTGTTAGCTACGGCGCGCGCTCTTGTACTGGTTTCCAAAACCGAAATCCCTCAGCGCGGGGTTCATAAGGTTCCAAGTCTTCAGATCCTATAAGACCTTTAAACACGGAAAACGTGTTTTAAATCAAGCACTTAGCTCAATCTACGTGAGAGGATATAGGAGGTGACGTGAGACTGTTTAGGGGGTGAGGTGAGTGGGTATGGGTCATTGTGTGAGGGTCCCTAGGCTGTCTCGTGAGTGGATATGGGTTTACTGCACATGGCGTGTCGCAGAGTGCCGGACGGCGCAAGGAAAGGCCGTAGCCGCCTGACACGTGAGCAGTTTTGGGTGACTTCTGCCCCGTTCCCAAGCTGTTCTCTGTTGTGAAGTCGGCGGTCCTACACCACGAATGAGCCGCCCAGGATTCGGACAGGCTGCGGGCGCACGTGCTAGCGAGACGTGAGGGCTTCTGGGCGACCGACGCTTGCGAGACGTGAGGACTTTTGGGTACCAGCTGCTTACCGAGCAATCGTCCGCCGCGGCACGAAAAGCCGTGACGTGAGGACGTTTAGGTCATCGCAAAAGAATGTGAAAGATGCTTTTCACGCTACGATGACGGAATGGACCGTTTCACATGAGTCGTCAGGGCGCCACACAGAGGGACCTCACCGAGAACCCGCTCCGCAAGCCGGTCAACACGCTGGCTATCGTGCCTACGAGGTCTAGCAAGATCACCGTTCTGGCGCGCAAGGCCTACAACGTGTTGCTCTACATCGCGCAAGAGCAGGGTATTGAACAGGAAGTCTTTCGGGCGCCCCTGCAGAGCATCTTGCGCGGCGTGGACTTCAATTCCAACGCCCGCGAGATCGTCAAGCAGCACCTGCGCGCGATGGTCAGCACGACGGTTGAATGGCAATCGCCGACGGCAGGGGAGGGCGAGGCATGGAACGTCGCCGGTCTTCTAGCCCACGCGAAGGTCTACAAGCAGAGAGGTGAAAACTGGGTTGAGTGGTCGTTCGCGCCCAACATCAAGCATGAATTGCTTGAGCCGCAACGGTTCGCTAGGTTGCGCCTCGACGTCATCTCGCAACTCAGGCGCCACTCGGGCGTTGTGCTCTACGAAATCTGCGCCCGATACCGCGATGTCGGCCTGACAGCGCGGCAGCCATGGCCATGGTGGCGACCCGTCCTGACCGGAAGCCCGGATACCGAAGACTCGGTCAAGCAAGAGTACCGCTTCTTCAAGCGCGACGTGCTGAAGCTCGCTATCGCCGAGGTCAACGCGGTGACAGACCTCGACGTCGAGCTGATCGAGCACAAGGCCGGGCGCTTCATCGCCGACATCCAGTTCAGGGTAGGGAAGAAACAGCAGGAAGCGCTGCCATTGCGGCACCCGCCTGCGCCTGTCGACCTGTCTCAGGTGGTGCGCGCGACGGCCGCCGGCATACGCTCTGAAGATGCCGAAGCGTTGATCCAGACGCATGGCAACGAGGCTATGACGGTTGGGCTCGACGCACTTTTGAAGCGCATCGCCAACGAATTTCCGGAGCCCCTGCGCGACCCGTACCGCTACTTGCGTGCGCTCCTCGAGTCCAACTCTGCAACGGCTGCCAAGAAGGCTGCTGAGGGCAGTGCCAACCCACCAGCTAGCAGCGCCGCTGCGGCTGCAGCCTTGGAAGGCTGGACCGCTGAATGGGTCAGCACGCGGAGAGCGCTGGTGATGGCAGAGTTCGAAGCGCTGTCGCTCGAGACGCAAGCGGACTGGGTCGAGCGGCTGCGGGCGCACCTGTATGAGCGCGGCGTACACCCGTCGATCCGCAAGCGGCTCGAAACCAATGGGTGGAAGCACCCATTGGTTACGGGCGAACTGATCCGATTTTTCAAGGGTGCCGACTGGGACAGGCCCACGCCCCAGGAGTTGCTCACGATCGCTGCGCAGCGTGGAGGCCGGTAGATCGCCGATGCCCGCGGCCGCGAAACCAGCAGCATTCAGACCGTACAAGATCGTTTCGCCGAGCAGTTGCAGCGCCGTCCCGATGCGGGCGGGGCCTGCGGTGGCAACCTGCACGCCGTTGTTCTTCAACTGTTCGTCGTTGATCGCCACCCTGAACTCGATCTGTTCGTAGCCGAACGAGCCTGTCCCGCAACACGCGAGATTGACTACTCCTTCCTCAAGCATTTGGCCTGCCATCGGGCCGAGTTATCTCAATTAACTCCCTCCGTGCCCTTTAGTTGGGACCGGCCATCCGCGCAGCCCTGTCCGCTTGGCCTTGCCGATCACCCCGACTCGAACGCTTGGCCCGGCGCGCACTCGCCTTCGACCGCCTCGAGCAGGCGATCGATGTCGGCGGGCTTGCTCATTACCTTGCAGCCGAAGCGCCGTTGCAGGTTGCCCACCTCGGCGCGGTCCGCGACGCCGGACAGCACGATCACCGGAATGCTGGCAACCACGGCGGCTTGCGGGCCCCTGAGCGCCTCAAGCACCTGCCAGCCGTCCATGACCGGCATCATCAGGTCGAGCAGGATCAAGCACGGCAGATCGGGCTGAGCGATCATCCGCAGCCCGACCTCGCCGTTCTCGGCCGTGCGCACGCGATAGCCGGACAGCTCGAGCACGTCGCGCAGCGTGTCGCGGATGTCGGCGACATCTTCGATGATCAGGACATGCGCGCGGTTCACGTCGGGCTCGCGTCCTGCCGGTCGGGGACTATCATCTTGAACGTCGTGCCCATGCCGATCCGTGAGGAAACGGCTATTTTGCCACCGAGCACGTGGACGATCTGCTGCACTAGCGCGAGGCCGAGACCCACACCGGGCACCGACTTGCGCTTCAGCGGCTCAAGCTGTTCGAACGGTTCGAAGATACGCGTCAGATCGGCCTCGGCGATTCCAATGCCGCTGTCGGCGACCTCGAACCGGCAGCCGCCCGCGTCCGGCGCGACGCTCACCACAACCGTCCCCTGCTGCGTGAACTTCAGCGCGTTCGATATCAGATTGCCGAGCGCCACCGTGAGCAGGCGCCGATCGCTGTGGAGCGTCCGCAGCTCGTCCTCCGACGGCTCGAATACGAGCGCGACACCAGGCGGCACGGAATCGATCTGCTGATCGACGACTTCCCTGGCCAGCGCGACCGGGTCCAGCGGCTCGGTACGCACTTCGAGTTGCCCACTCTCGACACGCGTGTACTCAAGCAGGCCCTCGACCATCGACGCCATCTGCTGACTCGCTCGCAGCGACCGTTCGAGCCGCGAGGCCATCTCCGCAGGCACCGCCCCGCTGCGGTCGCGCGCCAGCAGCTGCAGGTTGAGGTAGATCGTCGACAGCGGCGTGCGCAATTCGTGCGAGATCATCCCAAGAAAGTAGGTCCGCGCCTTCGTCGCCTGCTCGGCCTGCTCGCGCGCGACCTCGGCGGCTTCGAGCGCGATCCTCAGCTGCCGGTTCCTCGTGCTGACCTGCCGCGCGAGGTCCGCGAGGTCGGTCGACAGCGTCGCCAGTTCCGAGCGCAACGTGTCGCCCGCGCGCTTGGTCTCGATCAGGTTGTGCGCACGCGCCGCGAGTTCTTGTGGGCGGAACGGTTTGGTGAGGTAATCCTGCGCGCCCTGCGCGAGCAGGTGCACGCGCAGCTCGTCATCGGCCTTCGCGGTCAGCAACAGAATCGGCACGGTGTCGAACTGCGCATCGGAGCGCAGCGCGTGAACCAGCTGGTCACCGCTGAGGCGCGGCATCATCACGTCGGTAACGATGAGGTCGGGCCGCATCGCGGATGCCTTCGCGAGCCCATCGTGGCCGTCGACTGCGGTCACGACGTTGTAGTTCTCCGCCAGTGCGTCGGCGATGAACGCGCGCATCTCGGCGTTGTCCTCGACCAGCAGCACTTCGGGGCGACCCGGAACCGAGGGACGCGCGTCGCCGGATTCGACCGCGGCGTCGACCGCCAGCTCGTGCAGCGCGCCGAGCAGCGCGACGTGCGGCGCATCCGCGCCGGGCTCGACTCCGGGCGGCGCATTGCCATCGCCCGCCTGCCCCGGCACGATCACCTCGAACGCCGCGCCACCGTGCGCGGACTCGCCGACAGTCACATGGCCACCATGCAGCGTGACAAATTCCTGGACGATCGCAAGTCCAAGCCCGGTGCCGCCATGCGCGCGCATCGAGTCGCCCTCGACCTGGCGGAACCGCTCGAAGATCAGCTCGCGCTGCTCCGGCGGAACGCCCGGGCCCGAGTCATCGACCGAGAGCCGGAAGCGACCGTCCTCGTACGCGGCAAGTCGGGCGACGACGGTGCCGCCACGCGGCGTGAACTTGAACGCGTTCGAGAGCAGGTTGACGACAACGCGCTCGAGCTTGTCCGGATCGGCCTGCACCGGCAGTTCCGCCGGCGCCTCGATGCGGAAGTCGATGCCGCGCTGTTCGGCGGCGACTTCGAACTGCGATGCGATCCGTCCGAGCCAGGCGGCCGCGTCGAACCCGGATAGCGCCAGCTGCGCATTGCCGAAATCCAGCTTCGCGAGGTCCAATAGATCGTTCACCTGCTTGAGCAGCACGCGGCCGTTCGAGCTGATGTTCGCAAGCTGGCGGCGCTGCGTATCGGTGAGGTTGTCGCTGCCAAGCAGCTGGTCGGCGGGCCCGAGGATCAGCGCCAGCGGCGTGCGCAGTTCGTGACTGACATTAGCGAAAAACTGGCTCCTGAGCTCTTCCGCTTCCCTGACCCGCGCGAACATCGCCTCGAGCTCCGCATGAGTGCTTTCGAGCCTGATTCGGCGCTCCTCCGACAGCCGCGCGGCATTTACGACCTCCTCCACCTGCGGGCGCACGTAGAACAGGCCGATCGCGGTCGCAACCGAGGCGGCCGCGGTCGCCGCCTTGACGACGCCCTCGAAGATGTAATCGGGGTTCCAGGCCGTCCAGATCTCCATGAAGTGCGTCATGCCGCACAGGCCGATGAACAGCCCGAACGCGAAGAAGACAGGACTGAACGGCAGCCTGATCTTGCGCACGAGCGCCCACAGGATCAGCGCGATGCCGAGGTATGCGGCCCCGATTAGGAAGTCCGACAACACATGCAGCCAAAGCAGCCACGGGATCCACAGGTAACAGTGGCCGTGGGGCATGAAATAGTCGCTTTTCTCGAGCGCATCGCTGAGCCATTGCGGCATTGCCTGGTCCTGGTTGGCTGGGGGGCGGAATATGAGATCCTTGAGCAGACCCGGAGTGTTTCAACGGAATAGGCCGGGAAGCGCCTGTCGCTATTGTCTCCTCGGGCTGCAGACAAGGATCTTCACGAGCGAGAACACTCGGTTGACGACGGCACTGCGCAGGGCGACGTTGAACTACGTCTATGACTTCGGTGACTACTGGGAACACCGCATCAAGGTCGAGAAGGCGCTTGCGTCGGTTCCCG
>NZ_JACDCU010000588.1 GCF_013817365.1 Methylibium sp.
ACGCCCACCGTGGTGAGCAAGTGGTAGTTCAGCTCCGACAACGCGGTGCGGTCGCTGCGATTCCTGCGGTCGAATTTCATCGGCGGCCCGCTCCTTCGGCGCTTGCGGCACACGCGGCGAGCACCGCCGCGGTGAGTGCGCGGCGTCGGTGCAGAGTGCACCATCCGGCTTGCCCTCGGCCCTTCGGAGACCCCATGCATTCGGCAGAACTGGCTCGCAATCTGGATCTCCCCAGACGGGCCGTCGCGCTGGTGCTGGCAGGCGGGCGTGGGAGCCGGCTCGAGCATCTGACCGACCGCCGCGCGAAAGCGGCGGTGTACTTGAACGGAAAATTTTGCATCATCGACTTTACGCTGTCGCACTCGCGCGGCTGCGCGCGCATGTCGTTGCAGCAAAGCCTATCGATCCGCCAACGCCCGATCCACCAAGCGGCAAAGCTCCCCACCATCCGTCGGCTTGAGCAGATGGATATCGAACCCCGCCGCGCGGGCGAGCGCCTTGTCGGCGGGCTGTCCGCGTCCGGTGAGGGCAACGAGGATGGGCGTCGGCCCGCTCATGCGCTTGAGGCGGCGGCACGCTTCGTAGCCGTCCATCACCGGCATGTTGATGTCTAGGATGGCCAGGTCGGGGTGGAAAGATTGCGCCAGCTCCACCGCCTGCTCGCCGTTGTAGGCCGTGCGGGTTTCGTAGCGTGAGGTTTCCAGCAGCATGGCCAGAGTGTCGGCCGCGTCGACGTTGTCGTCGGCAATGAGGATGCGGGCGGCACTCAATTGCGCCGCCGTTTTCGCTTGGAAGTCGATACCGGCGGAGGACTGCAAGACAACCTCTTCACTCGAGCGCCGCTGCCTGGTTTGTCTGTTCCGAAACAGCCTCGCGCGGTGAGCCCTCGCCGCGCAGGCTCTGCTGCAGCGCGCTCATCTTGTCGCCCAGCGCTTCGAGTTCCGCCGCGTCCAGCGCTTTGGCGACCTTGGGGAAGAGGTGCTCCTCTTCTTCCTCGTGATGGTGCTCAGCCTGCTCGTGCAGCACCTTGAACTTGGGCTCGAAGGTCTGCTCGCCCGGGTCGAGCTCCAGCAGGTCGGCGAGCAGGCGCTTGAGCGAGAGGTGCTCCTCCAGCGATTCGAGAAGGATGTCTTCCGTTCTCTTGGCCTTGACGGCCGGATAGAAGACCTGTTCCTCCGAAGCGAGGTGCACCGTGAGGTGGTCGGCCACCTCGGCAAACAGCGCTGCGTCCCAGTTCTCCATGCCGCCCTGTTGCAGCTTTTCCATGTTCGCCTCGATCGTGCGGTGCTGGCTCGTCAACAGGTCGATCGCATTCATGCGCAGTCCTTCTTGGTAGTTTTTTAAACCACACGCATGAGCAATTGACGTGCCCACCCCCTGCCCTGGCACGCTGGTTGCATCCTGGGCCCCGTCGCGATGTACGGCGACGGCAGTTGATTGACTGCCGTCCCGGTCGCTCGAGGGGGCGGGCCATTCGCAATGCCGAGGTGAACATGGAATGCGTGGGAGCGGCAGCAGCGAACGCTGCGGTGCTTGCGCCCGGCGTCTCTTGCCGGTCGGTGCGGCCTCGTTTACCGATTACCGAATGGCATGCGAGCCTGTCTTTGGCCGGCAGCGCCCTCGCCGTCCTCGCTGTGTCTGCGTTGCTGCTGCTTTCCGGCTGCGCCACCTTGCCGGCGCCGCCCGCCGACCTCCCGGTCACCCACGCCCTGGCCGAGCCGCAGCAAACCACCCTCGGCCGCCTCGTGGCGCGCAGCACCACAAGGGCCGGCTTCTCGGGTTTTCGGCTGCTGCTGTCCGGCGAAGACGCCTTCGGCTCGCTTGCCGCCCTGGCCGACAACGCCGAGCACACGCTCGACCTGCAGTACTACCTGATCCGCGGCGACGCTTCGTCCCGCGCACTGCTCACCCGCGTGCAGTCGGCGGCCGAACGCGGCGTGCGCGTGCGCATGCTGATCGACGACCTCAACACCGCTGGCGAAGACGGGTTGATGCTGCGCCTGGCCGAGCACGCCAACATCGAGGTCCGGCTGTACAACCCGCTGCCCGCCGGTCGGGGCTCCACCGTGACCCGCGTGCTCGCTTCGCTCACCGACTTCGCGCGCATCAACCGGCG
>NZ_JACDCU010000212.1 GCF_013817365.1 Methylibium sp.
GCCTCGGCGTTTCTCTTGGCACCCATCGGGTCGGTCGATTGCGCGGCCTGGGCGCCGGCGCCATCGACCGCGTTGCCGCCGCCGTCCATGCCGAGCATCGCGCCAGTCATCGGGTCGCTGTCAGGGTCGGAGTGCAGGCGGATGGCAGCCTGTTCGACCGCGTCGGCCTCTTCGGCACTCATGTGGATCTCCGGCATGCCGGAGCCGCCGTCGACGGCGGGCTCGGCCTCGCGGAACTCGAAGGTGCCGTGGTTGTTCCATGGACCCCGGGTGTCGCCCTCGCCGACCGACATGTTGAAGTACACGTTGGTGAATTCCGGCATGCCGGCCAACTTGCCCGGCGGGAAGTTGGGCTGCATGGAATACAGGGCCTTCTCGAACGACTGCTGGTGCGAGATCTCGCGCGTCATGAGGAAGGTGAGCGCATCCTTGACGCCGGGATCGTCGGTCATGTTTATCAGGCGCTCGTAGATGATCTTGGCGCGCGACTCGGCAGCGATGTTGGTTGGTGAGCGGCGGGCCACCGCCGTCGAGCAGCTGCGTGATGTGCGAGTCGTTGCCCCCGCCGGAGATCTTGCGGTACATCTCGGCCTCGGTCTCGTTGCCTTCGGAAATGCGACCCTTGGCGCCCTTGTTGAGCATGGCCACGATGGTGCCTATGACCTCCAAGTGGCTCAGCTCCTCGGTGGCGATGTCGATCAGCATGTCCTTGCGGCCGGGGTCGTCCTGGGCGAGGTACTGCGTGAAATAGCGGCAGGCCGCGGCGAGCTCGCCTTGCGGGCCACCGAACGGCTCGAGCATGAGGTTGGCCAGTCTTGGGTTGGACTCGGCGACGCGGACGGTGTATTGCAGGCGCTTGTTGTGGGCGAACGTGACAGAGATCCTTCAAGGTTGACGGGTGGGCAAGACGAGGGCTTTGCCAGAGCGCAAAACCGGGTCTCCTGACGGGCAATCGCAATGCCCGAGCGGTGCGGAGAACACGGCTTTTCGCTGCCCGCGAAGGCACGAGCCTTGCTCGACGCCTACGCCCTGTCTCCACCGCACCGAGTACCCGGTCAAGCTGTTCGAGGAAGGCGTGCAGATGGGCGACCCAAAGACCAATCGATGGGCTCCGCAACCGAAATCGAGCGCAGCTGCACGGCAGCTTACGGCCGAACAGGCCGACAGCGGCGGTCACGCTGATTCCAGCGCTTTGGCTCGGCCGCCAACCTGAACATCCACCTTCGCTGCCTGGTGCAGCACGGCGTATACCGGCGCACCGACGGTGAGACGGACTTTGTCGAAGTACGAGCGGATCCTCACGCACGTGGGACTGCAAGCGCGGGCGCCACCCCGTGCGCGGGAATGAGAGCGCCAGCTGGCGCAAGCTGCCTGATCGCGGCTCAACGGTCCCTGCACGATAGGCTCAGCACCTGAGAATCGGCACCGCGACCTCATCACGGGAAAACCCTTTGGAACCAATAAGCGTCGGCTCAAACTTACAAAGATTGATGAAGAGGAGCATTTCATGACTGACAACCTGCTCGACACGATCAAGCAGTACGACGACGCGCGCCCCGGGATTCCGGGCGAGCACTGGCTGGCGATGGCCGGGGCCGTGGCCGTGTGGCTCTCGACAAGGCGGCATCCGTCGATCGTGGTGCGCCTGCTGGGTTCGGTGGCGGGCACCGCGCTGGTCGCCCGCGCGGCGACGGGACGGGAGGTGCCCGACAGGCTGCTGCGCTGGCTGCCGTTCGAGCAGGGCAGGCGGGGCTGAGAGGCGGTCGATAATTCCCGGGTGATGGGGCCGCTGCCTCCGACCAAGGCAGCGACGCGCTAGGACAACCCTGCCGCTGCTCAGCGTGCGCTCGGCCAAGTCAAAACTCCTCCACAAATCCTAGCGCGGTGACTCATGGCCGCCTTTCATGAAGCCCGGTCCCTGTGGACCATCGAACTCTCTGAGCCCGGCGGCGAGGTCTCGCCGGCGTGGACCAAGCAAACGGGACTGAAGCCTGACGACTACGTGTTTCCGAGTCGCATTCACGACTCGCCGCACCTGGGACCGCGACAGCGCCCGAATCCTCAAGGCCTGGGTCGAGGAGCTAGGACTTGACCCGGCCGACTACGGCACGCACTCGATGAGGCGAACCAAAGCGACGCTGATCTATCGGCGCACAAAGAACCTGCGGGCCGTGCAGTTGCTGCTTGGCCATTCCAAACTCGAGTCGACGGTGAGGTACCTCGGAATCGAGGTGGACGACGCCTTGGAGATCTCCGAACAGACAGAGATCTGATCAGCCCGTAGTACCGGCCAGCCGCCCGAAAGTCGAGACCTGGCTGTCGGGCGGTGCAACGCATCGCACCGCCGCTTGGTCCTGGTGCGACGATGTCATCGCGGCGAGGGTAATGTCGTCACGCCGACAGGCAGCTTCCTGGCGCGGCCGCGTAGTCACACTGTCGGCGACTTCCAGTCGCTGGCCACGGGCAGCTCCCGGCATCTCCTCCAGCCGTTCCAGTGCCTGAGGCATGTAACGGGCCTTGGTGTACTTGCTGCTCTTGAAGCACAGCGCCAGGCCCTTCGCCGTGGCCTTCAGGAGTTTGCTGTCGCCGAGCGACCATCGGCGATGATTCGAACTGCCCGCCTTTCGACGCGGGTCGACGAAGCGCCGCACCCGATGTCCGTTTACTTCTCCAGACTGCGTATGGCGAGCATCCGCAACCACTTATTTCTGCTGGCGCTCGGCACGCTGCTGCCGGTGGTGCTGTTCGCCGCCGGACTTGCCGTGGTGCAAGCCAAGCAGGAGCGCCAGACGTTCGAACGCGGCATGCACGACCGCGTCGTCGCGATCACGAGCGCCATCGACGCCGAGTTGCGAGCCACGATGGGCGCGCTGCACACACTGGCAGAGAGCCAGGCGCTCACCGACGGCGAGCTAGAGCGTTTTCACGGCCTCGCTCAGCGGGTCAAGAATCTGCACCCCGACTGGGTGACCGTGATTCTGGCCGGCGCCGACGGCCTGCAGCAGGTCAATGCGACGCGGCCCTACGGCGCCGAGCCGCTCCCCATCGACGAAACCGCCAGCTTCGAGGCCGTGCTGCGCACGCTGCAGCCGGCCATCGGCAGCCTGTCGTCGGGCCCGCGCGGTCTGCGACAGGCATTCCCTGTTCGCGTGCCGGTGCTGCGCGAAGGCCGACTGGCCTACGTGCTCACCGCGGTGGTCGACCCGGTGGCCATCTCGCGCATCCTGCGCGAACAGGGCATGCCCGACGACTGGGTCGCCTCGGTGGTCGACCTTCGACTCCTGCAGGCGGCCCGCCTGCACCAGGGGCGGGTGCAGGTCGGCGTGACGGTGGCGCCGGCGTTTCACGCCGCACTCACCTCGGGCCCGGCCGAAGGGGCCTACCGCGGCTCCACGCTGGAAGGCACGCCCTCGTACGTGACCTGGCGACGCTCGGCGTTCAGCGGCTGGTCCGTGGGCATCGGCGTCCCCGCCAAAAGCGTCGAGGCCAGCGCTTGGCGCGTCCTCGTCATCGGCTTGCTGGGTGTGGGCATCTCACTGGCCCTGGCGCTGTTGCTCGCGCGGCTGCTCGCTCGTCGCATCGGCGAGCCCGTGGCACTGCTCGCGGCCCAGGCGCGCGCGCTGCGGCTCGGCGACTACACCTCGTCCCTGCAGCACTCGCAGCCCGAAGCCTCGCGTCTGCCGCCCTCCGACGAGCCGACTGCGCCCACAGACGCGGCGCTGTCCGGCGCCGACGCGCCCGGCCCGACGAGCCTGGCCATGCGGGAGCTGCGCGAGTTGCAGCACGCCCTCGACGATGCAGCACATGCGATGCATGCGCTCGGCCTGGCACGCTCGCAGGCCGAAGGCGCCAACCGCGCCAAGGACGAGTTCCTGGCCATGCTCAGCCACGAACTGCGCAATCCACTGAGCGCGATCACCACCGCCGCGCAAGTGCTGCGCATGCGGCCCGAAGGCGCCCCCGCGATCTCGGCGCAGGGTGTGCTGCAGCGGCAGACCGCGCATCTGACCAAGCTGGTCGACGACCTGCTCGACGCCAGCCGGGTCAGCCACGGCAAGATCGAGCTCGATCGGCGGCGGCTCGACTTCGCCGCACTGGTGCAGCGGGTGGCCGTGCAGGTGGTCGGCAGCTCGCCCAAGCACCAGCTCGATCTGCGGCTCGAGCAGGCCTGGGTGTCGGGCGACGACACGCGGCTCGAGCAGATCGTTACCAACCTGCTGAGCAATGCGGTGCGCTACTCGCCCGACGGCGGCGCCATCCAGTTGGTGCTTGCACGCGGCGCCGACCGCGTGCTGCTCAGCGTGCGCGACGAAGGCGTCGGCATGGCCGCCGAGCTGTTGCCCCGCGTGTTCGACCTCTTCGTGCAAGGCGAGCGCGGCGCGGCACGGTCACAGGGCGGCCTGGGCATCGGCCTCACGCTCGCGCACCGGCTCGCCGAGCTGCACGACGGGCGGCTCGATGCCCACAGCGACGGCGAGGGACAAGGCAGCACGTTCACGCTGACGCTGCCGAGCAGCGAGCCGCTGTCGGGCGAGCCGGCAACGCTGCCTGCCGGCACCGGTGCAGTGCGGCGGCTCGATGTGCTGCTGGTCGACGACTACGACGACGGTCGGAGGATGCTGCGCGAAGTGCTCGAAGGCGCAGGCCACCGGGTGACCGAAGCCGTGGACGGGCCACAGGCCCTGGAGCAGGCAACCGCCGGGGCATTCGACGTCGCGCTGATCGACATCGGCTTGCCTGGCATTGACGGCTTGGAGGTGGCCAGGCGGCTGCGCCGCATGGGACCGCAGCTCGCCACGACGCTGCTGGTGGCGATCACGGGTTACGGCGCGCCGCAGGATCACGCCCGCAGCCGCGAGGCCGGCTTTGACCTGCACGTGGTCAAACCCGTCGACGGCGTCGACCTGCTCGACCAGGTGCAGCGCCTGCTGCAGGCGGCGGCAACGGCGGCGGACCCGTGAGCCAGGGCCCCGGCCGCGAGCGACATCAGCAGCGCATGGATGCCCTCGCCGTCGTGGTCGGAGGCCCACAGCACGCCACAACGCCAGCGGCGACCCGAGCTTGCCAGTCAGCGCAGGCGCTCGGAGAGAAAAGCCAGGATTCGTTCGACAGCCTCGTGCGTCGGCTCGCCGGCACGATCGACGAGGCCGATCGTCAGCACGCTGTGCGGCGGCTCCGGCTGGCGCTTCGCCGAGCGGGCAGGCAGCTCGATGCCCTCGAACGCGTCGCCGAGCTCGCGGCGCAAGGTCTCGAAACGCGGCGCGCGGCAGAACAACGTGTCGCCGTGGAAGCGCACGCCGAGCACCTTCAGCCCGTCTTCGGCCGATCGGCGTCGCGCGTTGGCGAACGTCTCCGGTGTCACATGCACCGCGGCCGCCTTCGCGGGCGTGATCGGCAGCGGAAACGACGGATGCCCCATGACCGGTGCCAGCACCCATGGATCGAGGGTCAGGGTCAACGCGAAGTTGCCGGTCACGCACATGCCGACCGCGCCGATGCCACGCCCGCCCATCTCCTCGTGGATGTGGCGCGCCAGGCCGCGCAGCCAGTCCGCAACCGGGCTCGAACGGTTCTCGGCGAGCACGCGGAACTCGCGGCTGATGCAGACCTTGACCAGCTCCGGAATGCGGTTGAACGGTGACGTCCTCACACCGACCGGCCCGAACAGGTGCGGCATGAACACGGTGAAGCCGGCGTCGACGACACGTCGGGCGAAGTGCGCGACCTCGACGGTGATGCCCGGGACCTCGTGCATCACGAGCACGGCAGGACCGTTGCCCTTGCGGTAGACGGTGCGTTCGCGATCCAGGTGCGTGAACGAGAACGTCGTGAAGTCGTCCAGCGCATCCGTGCCGGGTGAGGACAGCGACTCGTTCGACCCGACGAGAGCCGCGATCGGGCCATCCCGGCCGCTCAGCGCCCGGGCGAGCAATGCTGTGCCGGCGAGCACCGAACCAGCGCGGGCCAGCGGATGACGCGGCCGGCGGGTGACGAGGAACAGGCCGAGCCCGAAGGCGAGCCAACGCTCGCCGGGCAGGCCAGGTCGGGCCTCGTCCCACTGGCGCAAGCGTTCCAATCGCGACGTGAGGTCGTTCGTCATGGCAAATCTTCGTTGGTCGGGGAAGGGTGTCCGGCAACGGGTGTGCCCGATGTCGTGGCGAGCGCCGAATTTATGGCGTCGGAGATGTTCGCCGCCGCCTCGGGTTCGCTCAGCGAATTGACCGCGACGCGGCGGCGCCCCGCGTCCATATCTAGGCTTCGCCAGCACGCCACGCATCCGCACTCGGGGCAGAAGGCGCTCGAGCGCGTGCTCCGGATGTAGGGCCTTGGTAGGCGCCCCGCTTCTTTGAACAGCGTCAATGCAACCAACCGTCAACCGGTTCCAACGCAACCGGCAATTCATCCGCCCCCATCGCCTCAAGCAAGTTGATCTCTAACGTCCGACACATCGCATCGAGCGGCAAATGATGCGCACGCCGCCCAAACGGCTCCTCGATCTCGTCCCCCACCGCATCCAGCCCGAAGAAGGCATAGGCCACGATCGCCACGACGAAGGGCGTCATGAAGCCGATCAAGTCCACTAGCCCGAATGGCAGTAAGAAGCAATAGGGGTAGGCCGTGCGGTGCAGCAGCAGCGTGTAGGCAAACGGAATGGGCGTGGACGCGATGCGCTCACACCCGGCAGCCATCTCGGCCAGGCCGGTGAACTGCCGATCGACCTGCGCGGCGATCTGCGG
>NZ_JACDCU010000589.1 GCF_013817365.1 Methylibium sp.
GCGCCGTATACGGCGAAGAGACAGCAACGCGCGACTATGGCGTGCTGCAGCCGATCGCCGCCGAGCGAGTGCTCCAGACCAGCGATGGCATGGTGCTGGAACTGGCCGGCCGGCCCCTGCTTTTCATCGACACGCCCGGCCATGCGCGCCACCACCACTGCATCTGGGACGAGGCCAGCCGCGGCTGGTTCACCGGCGATACCTTCGGCCTGTCGTATCCGGAGTTCGAGGCTCCGCGCGGGCGTTACCTGCTGCCGACCACGCCACCGACGCAGTTCGAGCCGCAAGCGCTGAAGGCCTCGGTTGCGCGCCTGCTTGAACGCGAGCCGGCCTGCATGTACGTGACCCACTACGGCCGCGTCACCGACGTGCCGCGCCTTGCCAGGCTCATGTGCGAACAGATCGACGCGATGGTGGCCCTGGCGCAGCCGCTGCATGGCGCACCCGAGCGCCATCAGCGGCTGGTGCAGGGCCTGACCGCGCTCTACCGGGAAAGGCTGCGCGCCCAGGGCAGCGCGCTCGACGATGCGCAGATCGACGTGCTGCTGGGGATGGATGTCGAACTGAACGCCCAAGGCGTAGGCCTGTGGCTCGATCGTGAGGCGCGCGACGCCGGCCGGACAGCGGCCCGCACGAACGCCGGATCGACATGAGCGCGGCGCCGTCCGAAGGCTGGTCGCTGCTCTACGTCGCCGACCCGATGTGCTCGTGGTGCTACGGCTTCGCGCCGAGCCTCGCCGCGGCGCGCCAGCGCTGGCCGGCGTTGCCGGTGCAATTGATGATGGGCGGCCTGCGTCCCGCCGGCGAGGTGCTCGATGCGCGATTGCGTGCATCGATCCAGCACCACTGGCAGCAGGTCGCCGCCCGCAGCGGACCGCCCTTCTCGCCGGCCGGCCTGGCCCGTGAAAACTGGCTCTACACCACCGAGCCGGCTTGCCGAGCCGTCGTTACGGCGCGAGAACACTGGCCCGAGCGCGCGCTCGAACTGTTCCAGACCATCCAGACCGCCTTTTATGCACAAGGCCGGGACACGACCGACCCTGAGACGTTGAACACTTTGGCCCAGGATTGCGGCATGGACTCCGAACTCTTTGCGCGGCAGTTCGAGGCGGCGGCGAGCATCGAGGCCACCGGCAACGACTTCGCCACGGCTCAACGCCTCGGCATTCGCGGTTTCCCAACGCTGCTGGCCGTTCGCGCCGGGCAGGCACAGACGGTGGCGCCGGGCTGGCTCGCGCCAGCGGAGTTGCTCGAGCGGCTCGAGCAGACCTTCGCAGCATGAGCCTGGAGGCGTTCGCCGTCTCCACCGGCGTCGTCGCGCTCAGCGAGATCGGTGACAAGACTCAGCTTCTCGCGCTGCTGCTGGCAGCGCGCTTTCGCCGCCCATTGCCGATCGTGCTCGGCATCCTCGTCGCCACGCTTGCCAACCATGCCGCAGCCGCCGCGTTCGGCGCCTGGGTGCAGGCCGTTGTGCCCGAAGGCGCGCTGCGCTGGGGCCTCGGGTTGAGCTTCATGGCCATGGCGGCCTGGGCGCTCAAGCCGGACACCCTCGACGACACCCAGACGCCTCCGGCTTCGGCTCTGGGCGTTTTCGGCATCACCGTCCTGGCCTTCTTCCTCGCCGAGATGGGCGACAAGACCCAGATCGCCACGGTGATGCTGGCCGCCAAGTACGCCATGCTGTTCACGGTCACCGCCGGCACGACACTGGGCATGATGCTGGCCAACGTGCCGGCCGTGCTGATCGGCGAGAGGGCGATGAAGATCCTGCCGCTCGTGTGGGTGCGGCGCGGCACGGCGGGCGTGTTCGCGCTGCTCGGCGTGCTGGTGCTGGCGGGGATGGGCGGGTAGAGGCGGTGAACCGCCTGCGCAAAGCGGCAGCAACTCCATTCGCCGAACAGGCGCCCGCCTGCGCGCTACCCTTGACGGCCCTTCCCTTGACGGCCCCTCCCCTCTTTTCTAAGCCCTGCGATGAGACTCCTCCACACCATGCTGCGCGTCGGCAACCTGCAGCGCTCGGTCGATTTTTACACCGGCGTGCTCGGCATGCAGTTGCTGCGCACCACCGAGCGGCCGGAACAGAAGTACAGCCTCGCCTTTCTAGGCTACGGCA
>NZ_JACDCU010000590.1 GCF_013817365.1 Methylibium sp.
CTCGGCGTGCTCGCCCTTGCGCTCGCGCAGCACGGGGGCCAGGATCATCAGCCGCGTTTCCTCGGGCAGGGCCAGCACGGCATCGACCATCTGGCTGACGCTCTGCGCCTGCAGCGGCAGGTGGTGGTCGGGGCAGAAAGGTGTGCCGGCGCGCGCATACAGCAGGCGCAGGTAGTCGTGGATCTCGGTGACGGTGCCGACGGTGGAACGCGGGTTGTGCGAGGTGGCCTTCTGCTCGATGCTGATGGCCGGCGACAGGCCCTCGATCACATCGACATCGGGCTTGTCCATGCGCTGCAGGAACTGCCGCGCATAGGCCGACAGGCTCTCCACGTAGCGGCGCTGGCCCTCGGCGTAGAGCGTGTCGAAGGCCAGACTCGACTTGCCCGAGCCCGACAGACCCGTGATCACCACGAGCGCATGGCGCGGGATGTCGAGGTCGATGTTCTTGAGGTTGTGGGTGCGGGCCCCGCGCACGCGGATGGCGGGCGCTTCGCCGGAAGGCCTGCGAGGCGCGGGCACGTGCGCCGTCGGCGATTCAGCAGGAGCTTCGTCCGCGGGCGGTTCGTCGCTCGCGGGCAAGGGCGCGTGAGGGGCGGCAGGCGGCATTTCGGCGTGGAAGTGGGGCTCGCCGGCTGGCGGCGGCGGGCAACCGGCAATTATGCGGGCCGCCGTCGTGGCGCCCGGGGTGCGAGCCGTGACGGCGGGATCGCCCTTCCGCCGGGCGGTGACGCGTCGTAGCATCCGGCTCATGTTGCGTTGGATGCGAGCGTCTCGATGGTGTGGCCGCCCGGCCGGTGCGGCGCGCATGGCCTGCATGCTGCCGCTGGCCCTGGCGCTCGCCGGCTGCGGCGGCGGCTTCTATCTCGGTGACAACTTCGACGACAACGACGATCCGCCCCAGGTCGTGTTGATCGTTTCACCCGACATCGCCGAGGCGGGCGGCGAAGTGCGGCTGAGAGCTTCGGCGAGCGACGACTCCGGCATCGACGAAGTGATCTTCTTCCGCGTTGATGGCGCCGTGTCCACGCGCCTCGGGAGCGACGAGACGGCACCCTACGAGCTCGACACCGAACTGCCCGACGACGCCACCGCGCCTGTGCAGTTCTTCGCCCGCGCGATCGACAACGACGGCCAGTCGCGCGACAGCGACCTGTTCAGCGTCACGGTCAATCGCTGACGCAACTTGCAAGGCTGTAAGGCGCCAGCCGTCCATCCAAGGCGCCGCTGCCTGCGACGAGGCTCGCAACAAGGGATGGCGCCGGCCGGGGCGCTTTCTACAGTGCAGCAGACTGCGCTGTCACCCCGTTGCGCGCAGGCCGACACCGGAGACCGCATGCCCGATGCTTCCCAGCCCGCTGCCGCGCCAGGCACCGCCTCCGGCAGCGACCCGGGCGAACCGGACGCGAAGACTGCGACGTCCCCTGTAGCCGCCGAAGGCCCTGTCGTCGTTGCGCCCGGCTTGCCCGCGTCGTCTGTAACCGAGGCGCCTGCCGCTGCCACTGCCGCCGTCGCCGTCGCCGAAACCGCCGCCGCGGCAGCCGCCGCAACGGCCACCCTGGCCGACCTCACCCACACCGAAGCCGCTCTTCTGAAGGCTCGCCGCAAGCTGGCCGGCGTGGCGCCCGACATGCCCACTGTGGGCCTCGCCCTGTCCGGCGGTGGCGTGCGCAGCGCGACGTTCTGCCTGGGCCTGCTGCGCGGACTGGCGCAGCGCGGCCAGTTGCCGCGCCTCGACTACCTGTCGACCGTGTCGGGCGGCGGCTATGTCGGCGCCATGTTCGGCCGGCTGGTCGTGCTGGTCGGCATTGCGCGCGCGCAGGCGCTGCTACAGAGCAACGACTCGCCGGTGCTGGCCTGGCTGCGGCGCAATGGCCGCTACCTCACGCCCTCGGGCTCGCGCGACATCGGCTTCGCGGTCGTCACCTACCTTCGCGCCTTCCTGGCCATCCACGGCGAATTCATGGCGGTGAGCCTGCCGTTCTCTTTGCTGGTGATCCTGCCGCACCTGTTGCACAGCGCGAGCACCTTGACGCTGCCCGGCATCGGCGCGGCCAGCGCCGCCGCGTGGCAACCCTGGCACACGCTATGGTGGCCGATCGCCGTGCTGC
>NZ_JACDCU010000591.1 GCF_013817365.1 Methylibium sp.
TCTCCTTGAAGATCAGCTTGACCGCATCGGCGATCGGCTGCAGCAGCCCGAGCGGGCCGACGCGGTTGGGGCCGATGCGGATCTGCGACCAGCCGATCGCCTTGCGCTCCCAGAGCGTGAGGTAAGCCACGGCGATCATCAACGGCAGCACGAGGCCGACGATCTTGATCAGCGTCCACACCACAGGCCACGCCCCGCCGAGCAGGCCGCCGCCGAATTGATTGAAGCTGTCGATCATCGGCGCGGCCTCAGGCTTTCTCGACGGCGATGGCGCCGAACATCGGCCCGAGCGCGGCAGTGGCCGGATGTCCGGCCGGCACGCGCACGCAGTTGGCGGCGAGGCTCGCATCGTGATAAGCGGCGAGCTTCACCGAGGCGCTGCCCTGTTGAACGTGGACGTCCGCGCCCTCGGCAAGACCGAGGCGCTGCCACAGCACGGTTGGCAGACCGGCGCGCGGCGGCCGCGCATCGGCAGTGGCCTGCAGCGGCGGCGAGCGGCGCAGGATCGCGTCGGCGCTGTAGATCGGCACGTCGGCGATGCGCTCGAGCACGACCGGCTCGCGCGGGGTCTGCACGCCGCCTGCGTCGACCCTCACCCCGGCCCTCTCCGGCAGACGGGAGAGGGAGAGGGAAAGCGGGGACTCGCCGCCTGGCTCCCTCTCCCTTGTACTCGGGGATGAGGGGGTGCCGGCCAAGCGAGCCGCAACTCCTGCCTCGTCGCCCAAGGCCTGCGCCTTGACCTCTTCCGAGGTCTCGAAACCAAAACCCTCTAGCCCGAGCATCGTGCCCAGCACGCGCAGTACTTTCCAGGCCGGACGCACCTCGCCGCGCGGCTTGACCACGCTGTGGAAGCTCTGTACTCGGCCCTCCGCATTGACGAACGTGCCCGAGGTTTCAGTGAACGGTGCGATCGGCAGCAGCACGTCGGCGTGCTCGAAGTTCGCCGTCTTGAAAGCGGTCATCGCGACGACCATCTGCGCGCCGGCCAGGGCGGCGGCGGCCTGCGACGGATCGGCCGCGTCGAGCAGCGGCTCGGCGTTCAGCAGCACATAGGCCTTGAGCGGCTCGGCGAGCATCTGCGCAGCCGTCAGGCCGCCCTGCAGCGGCTGAGCGCCCACCAGTTGCGCGCCCACGCTGTTGGCCGCTTCGCCCAGGTAACCGCAAGTGGCCCCCGTGTGCTCGGCGATGAAGCCGGCCAGCGCCAGCAAAGTCTCGGCCTCGGGGTGCTGCGCGGCAGCGTTGCCGAGCAGCACCGCCTTGCGCTGCCCTCCGAGCAGCGAGGCAGCAATGGCTCGCGCTTCTTCGCTGCTTTCAGATTCCATCGGAGCCGGCACTCGTTTGCCCGCCGCAACGGCAGCAGCCACCCCGGCCAACGCGGCGACCCACTCGCTCGGCGCTGCGATAACGCGCGCGGCCACCGGCATCAGCCAGTCGTCGGCCAGCGCATGCAGGCTGGTGATCTGCGCACCGCGCTTGGTCGCCTGGCGCAGGCGCTGCGCGAAGAGCGGATGGTCCTTGCGCAGGAAGGAGCCGATCACGAAGGCACGGTCCAGAGTGGAAAGCGACGCGATCGAAGTGCCGAGCCAGCGCACCGAGCCAGCGTCCGCCGCCACCGGCTCGGGCGACGCCGCATGGCGCAGCCGGTGATCGATGTTGTCCGAGCCCAGACGGCGCACCAGCTTGCCGAGCAGATGCAACTCTTCGACAGTGCTGTGCGCCGTGCCCAGCGCGCCAATGCTCTGCGGCCCATGCTCGGCCACGATCTGCTTCAGTCCGTTGGCGACGTATTCGAGCGCCGTCGTCCAGTCGGTTTCCTGCCAGCGATTGCCCTGCTTGACCATCGGCGTGGTCAGGCGCTCGTCGGTATTGAGTCCCTCGTAGGAGAAGCGGTCGCTGTCGGCGAGCCAGCATTCGTTGACGGCCTCGTTCTCCATCGGCAGCACGCGCATGACGCGGCCGCCCTTGACCTGCGCAATCAGGTTGCTGCCGGTGCTGTCGTGCGGGCTGATGCTCTTGCGGCGCGACAGCTCCCAGGTGCGGGCGCTGTAGCGAAAGGGCTTGCTGGTCAGCGCGCCCACCGGGCACAGGTCGATCATGTTGCCGGAGAG
>NZ_JACDCU010000213.1 GCF_013817365.1 Methylibium sp.
AGCGCGGCCTGGGCGACAAGACGGCGATCATCTTCGAGGCCGACGACGGGCAGGTCACCCGCACCAGCTACAAGGAGCTGCTGGCGCTGACCTGCCGGCTCGCCAACGGCCTCAAGAGCAAGGGAGTGAAGAAGGGCGACCGCGTCGTCATCTACATGTCGATGTCGGTCGAGGGCGTGGCGGCGATGCAGGCCTGCGCGCGCATCGGCGCGCCGCACTCGGTGGTGTTCGGCGGCTTCTCGGCGCAATCGCTGCGCGACCGCATCAACGACACCGGCGCCGTGATGGTGCTCACCGCCGACCAGCAGCTGCGCGGCGGCAAGCAGTTGCCGCTCAAGGCCATCGTCGACGAGGCCATCGCCCTCGGCGGCTGCGAGAGCGTGAAGAGCGTGGTCGTGGTCAAGCGCACCGGTGCCGACATCGCCTTGGACGGCTCGCGAGACGTCTGGATGAGCGATCTGCTGTCCGGTCAGGCCGAGACCTGCGAGCCGGAATGGGTCGGCGCCGAGCACCCGCTCTTTCTGCTGTACACCTCCGGCTCGACCGGCAAGCCCAAGGGCGTGCAGCACTCCACCGGCGGCTATCTGCTGCACGCGGCGCTGACCACGAAGTGGACCTTCGACCTCAAGCCCGACGACGTGTTCTGGTGCACGGCCGACATCGGCTGGGTCACCGGCCACACCTACATCACCTACGGGCCGCTGGCACTCGGCGGCACGGAAGTGGTGTTCGAAGGCGTGCCCACGTATCCGGACGCCGGGCGTTTCTGGAAGACGATCGAAAAGCACAAGGTGACCGTGTTCTACACCGCGCCGACCGCGATCCGCTCGCTCATCAAGGCGGCGGAGGGCACCGCACAGGCGCACCCGCGCAACTACGACCTGACCAGCCTGCGCATCCTCGGCACCGTCGGCGAGCCGATCAATCCGGCCGCGTGGGAGTGGTACCACCAGCACATCGGCGGCGGCCGTTGCCCCGTCGTCGACACGTGGTGGCAGACGGAAACCGGCGGCCACATGATCACGCCGCTGCCGGGCGCCACACCGCTCGTTGCGGGCTCGTGCACCCTGCCTTTTCCCGGCATCACTGCCGCGATCGTCGACGAGACCGGCAAGGACGTGCCGAACGGGCAAGGCGGCATCCTGGTGGTCAAGAAGCCCTGGCCGGGGATGATCCGCAACATCTGGGGCGACCCCGAGCGCTTCAAGAAGAGCTACTACCCCGAAGACTTTCAGGGCCGCTACTACCTGGCAGGCGACGGTGCGATCCGTGATGCCGAGACCGGCTACTTCACCATCACCGGCCGCATCGACGATGTGCTCAACGTCAGCGGCCACCGCATGGGCACGATGGAAATCGAGAGCGCGCTGGTCTCGCACCGCGAGCTGGTGGCCGAGGCGGCGGTGGTCGGCCGGCCAGACGACACGACGGGCGAGGCCATCTGCGCCTTCGTCGTCCTCAAGCGTCCGCGCCCGACCGGCGAGGAAGCCAGGAAGATCGCCGCCGAGCTGCGCGCCTGGGTCGGCAAGGAGATCGGCCCCATCGCCAAGCCAAAAGACATCCGCTTCGGCGACAACCTGCCCAAGACGCGCAGCGGCAAGATCATGCGGCGCCTGCTGCGCTCCATTGCCCGGGGCGAAGCGATCACGCAGGACACTTCGACCCTGGAGAACCCGGCGATCCTGGAGCAGTTGTCGCAGGCCAACTGAGGCGGTTGCGGACCGCCAAAGACAAAGCCCGCACGAGCGGGCTTTTTCTTTTGGAACGGCGTCGGCTTACTTCGTGCCGAGCACCCACGTCACCAGTTGCTTGGCTTCCGCCTCGCTCACCTGGGGATTGGCGGGCATGGGAATCTGGCCCCACACGCCGGAGCCGCCTTTGAGTACCTTGGTCGTGAGGTTTGCAGCAGCGTCCTTGTCGCCGGCGTACTTGGCTGCCACGTCCTTGAAGCTGGGCCCGATCAGCTTCTTGTCCATGGCGTGACAGGCCATGCAGTTCTTCTTCTGTGCGAGTTCAGGACTGGCGAGCACGGGCGACGCAGCCAACATGCCAAGGAAGACACACAAGGAGGGCTTGAGCTTCATGACGTCCTTTCGGCGTGAATACCGGGGGGTTACAGTGACCGTCGCATTGTAGTGAGCGCGCGCCCGCCGCGGCTGACGCGATGCCAGAGGGAGAAGCCGTCGTATGTGGTTCGTGATTTCGGGTGTGCTGCTCATCGCGCTGAAGCTGGCGGATGCGGGCCCGTTCGGGGCCTGGTCGTGGTGGTGGGTGCTGTCGCCTTTCGCGCTGGCGACGGTCTGGTGGTGGTGGGCCGATTTCACCGGCTACACCAAGCGCCGCGAGATGGACAAGATGGACGCCAGGAAACTGGCACGCCGGCGCAAGTCGCTCGAGGCGCTGGGCCTGGACCCGCGGGCCTACGACAAACAGCAACGCAAGGCCATGGCCTTTCGCAATTCGCGCCAGCGCCAAGCCGACAAGGTGGAAGGCAAGCGCGGCGCCAAGCGCCAGGAGCAGCGCGACTCCATCCTGAGCAGCCGCTTCGACTCGGGCCACGCCAGCAGCGGGATCGACAGCGTGCAGGCCACCCAGCAAGCCACTCGACAGCCGGTGGACAGCAAACGCTGAATACATCGCGGGCGACCCGGCCCGAACAGCGAAACGGCGACCGCGGGGGTCGCCGTTTCGCTTTGCGCGCTTTGCGCTGCGGCGTATTTGCCCGCCGCGGCCGCTACCGGTCCAGCACCGCCCCGGTGCTGGCGCTCGAAGCATTCTTCGCGAACTTAGCGAGTACGCCCCGGGTGTAGCGCTGTGCGGGCGGCCGCCAGGCGGCGCGGCGCCGCGCCAGCTCGTCGTCTCCCACATTGAGCTGCAGCCTGAGCGTGTGCGCGTCGATGGTGATCGAGTCGCCCTCCTGCACGAGCGCGATGTTGCCGCCGGCCGCCGCTTCCGGCGCCACGTGGCCGACCACCATGCCCCAGGTGCCGCCGGAAAAGCGCCCGTCCGTGATGAGACCTACCGATTCGCCCAGGCCCTGGCCGATCAGCGCGCCGGTGGGGGCGAGCATCTCCGGCATGCCGGGCCCGCCCATGGGGCCGAGGTAGCGCAGCACCATCACGTCGCCGGCCTTGATCTGCTTGGCCATGATGGCCGCCAGCGCCGACTGCTCGTCGTCGAACACCCGCGCCGGGCCGGTAATGACGGGGTTCTTCAAGCCGGTGATCTTGGCCACGCAGCCTTCAGGTGAAAGATTGCCGCGCAGGATGGCGAGGTGGCCCTCGGCATACATCGGCTTGTCGATGGGGCGGATCACATCCTGGTCGGCGCGCGGCGCATCGGGCAGTTCGGCCAGGTTCTCGGCCACCGTCTTGCCGGTGATGGTGATGCAGTCGCCGTGCAGCAGGCCGGCGGCGAGCAGCGTCTTCATGACCTGCGGAATGCCGCCCGCGCGGTGCAGGTCCACCGCGAGGTAGCGGCCGCTGGGTTTCAGGTCGCACAGCACCGGCGTGCGGCGGCGCACGCGTTCGAAGTCGTCGATGGTCCACTCGACTTCGGCCGCATGGGCGATGGCGAGGAAATGCAGTACCGCATTGGTCGAGCCGCCCGTGGCCATGATGACGGCCACGGCGTTCTCGAGCGATCGGCGGTTGACGATGTCGCGCGGCTTGAGGTCCTTCTTCACCGCCTCGACCAGCACCCGCGATGCTTCCTTGGCGTTGCCGACGATCTCGTCGTGCACGTTGGCCATCGTGCTGGAGTACGGCAGCGACAGGCCCAGCGCCTCGAAGGACGAACTCATGGTGTTGGCGGTGTACATGCCGCCGCACGACCCGCTGCCCGGGATGGCGCGGCGCTCGATCTGGCAGAAGTCTTCCTCGCTCATGTTGCCGGCCGAGAACTGCCCGACCGCCTCGAACACGCTGACGATGTTGAGATCCTGGTCCTTGTAGCGGCCCGGCAGGATGGTGCCACCGTACACGTAGATGGACGGCACGTTGGCGCGCAGCATGCCCATCATGCCGCCCGGCATGTTCTTGTCGCAGCCGCCGACCACCAGAACGCCGTCCATCCACTGGCCGCCGACACAGGTCTCGATACAGTCGGCGATCACCTCACGCGAGACCAGCGAATATTTCATGCCCTCGGTGCCCATCGCCATGCCGTCGCTGATGGTCGGGGTGCCGAAGATCTGCGGGTTGCCGCCCGCCTCGCGAATGCCCTCCACCGCGGCGTCGGCGAGTTTCTGCAGGCCGGAGTTGCACGGCGTAATGGTCGAGTGCCCATTGGCCACGCCGATCATCGGTTTCTTGAAGTCGGCCTCCTGGTAGCCCATGGCGTAGTACATGGAGCGGTTCGGTGCACGGGCGACGCCCTCGGTGATGTTCTTCGATCGGCGGTTGCTGCTCATCGCGGTCTCCTTGACGAGGCGAAAGTATCGGCCGGGCCCAGGGTCTTGTCCAATATATGCAGCTCTGCTCATTGATATGCTGAGCAGATGAAAACCGGCCCTATCGACCTGCGTGCCTGGCGCCAGTTCGTGGCCGTGGCCGAGTTGCTGCACTTCGGCCGCGCGGCGGTACGGCTGGGCATGACGCAGCCGCCGCTGAGCATGGCGATCCAGCAGCTCGAGTGCCGACTCGGCGTGCGCCTGTTCGAGCGCAGCCGCCGCAGCGTCGCGCTCACGCCGGCGGGGGCGGCGCTGCTCGGCCCGGTGCGGGAGTGGCTGGCGCAGGGCGAAGCGCTGTCGGCCCGGGCCCGGGCCGCCGGCGGCGGCGAGGTCGGCCGTTTGCGGCTCGGCTTCGTATCGACGCTCGGCTTCGGCCCCTTGCCCGGTTGGCTGCGCGGCTTTCGCGAGCGTCATCCGGGCATCGAGATCGCCCTGCGCGAGGCCACCACCGATGTGCAGCGCGAGGCGTTCGCACAGGGCGAGCTGGACGCGGGCTTCATGCTGCACGCCGGCGGCATCGCAGCCGAGGTCGAGGTGCAGGGGCTCATGACGCTGCGCGTGTCCGAAGAGCCCTTGGTGCTGGCGCTGCCCGAGATGCACACGCTCGCCGCGGCACCGCGCCTCGGCCGCGCCGCGCTGCCGGCCCTGCTGACCGAGCCGCTGGTGATCTTTCCGCGCGCCGTGGCGCCTTCGCTGTTCGACGCGGTGCTCGCCTGCTATCACCGCCATGGAGCCGTCCCGGTCATTGCACAGGAAGCGATCCAGATGCAGACCATCGTCAACCTGGTCTCCGCCGGGCTCGGCATCGCCTGGGTGCCCGAGGCGATGACGCAGTTGCAGCGGCCCGGCGTCGTCTACCGGTCCTTGCCTGCCGCCCTGGCTGCCGCGGCGCCGCGCTGCCAGAGCAGCCTGGTGTGGCAGCGCGATGCGCCGGCCGTGGTGGACCGCTTCGTCGGCTTTGTCCGGGCGTCGCTGCGCGGTGCGCGGGCGGGCCGCGCCGCCTGAGCCTTCCGAGGCGCTCGGGTATCGTTCGCGGCCGCCCATTGCACCCTGCCGCCCATGCTCGTTCATCCGCAGTTCGACCCCATCGCCCTGGAACTCGGGCCGCTGGCCATTCACTGGTACGGCCTCACTTACCTGGCCGCGTTCGGGCTGTTCGTGTGGTTGGCGACGATCCGCGCGAACCGGCCGCCCTACAGCACCGCGGGCTGGACGCGCCGCGATGTCGAAGACCTGCTGTTCTACGGTGTGCTCGGCGTCATCGTCGGCGGGCGCATCGGCTACGTGCTGTTCTACAAACCCGGCTACTACGCCGACAACCCGCTCGAGGCGCTGGCCGTGTGGAAGGGCGGCATGGCCTTTCACGGCGGCATGCTCGGTGTGTTCGTGGCCATGGCGCTTTTCGCACGCGCGCGTGGTCGGCGATTCTTCGAAGTGACCGACCTGATCGCCCCCTGCGTGCCGACCGGGCTGGCCATGGGACGCCTGGGCAACTTCATCAACGGTGAGCTGTGGGGGCGCGCCGCAGATCCGTCGCTGCCCTGGGCCATGATCTACCCGCAGTCGGGCAGCAGCCTGCCGCGCCATCCATCGCCGCTGTACCAGTTCGCGCTCGAAGGCCTGTTGCTGTTCGCGTTGTTGTGGTGGTATGGGCGCAAACCGCGTGCGACAGGAAAGGTGTCGGGCGCGTTCCTCGTGGGCTATGGCGTGCTGCGCTTCATTGCCGAATATTTCCGCGAGCCCGACGCATTTCTCGGCCTGTTGGCCTGGAACCTGAGCATGGGTCAGTGGCTATGCCTGCCGATGGTCGCGGCCGGCGTGGCGATATGGGTGTGGGCTGACCGCCGAACCCAGGCTTGAACCGGGTTCGCGGTGTGGCTTGCACCGGACCGGTGCGAGAGGCATCAAAAAAACGCCCGGCCTGAGTGCCGGGCGTTGACAAAGGGCCGGGGCCCTGCTGAGGAGACAGCGACCGCGCTCCGAGAAGCGCCGTCGCCAGAGCACTGCAACTCGCGTGCCACGCGCGCTCAAGCGGCTTGGCGCTCCACGTGCCCGTGCCGCCGGTACAGGAAGTCGAGCACCTGCTTGCGACAGTGCACGTAGCCGGCGTCTTCGGCCAGCGCAACGCGGTCGCGGGGCCGGGCCAGATCGACGTGCAGCACCTCACCGATGGTGGCGGCCGGGCCGTTGGTCATCATGACGATGCGGTCGCTGAGCAGGACCGCCT
>NZ_JACDCU010000592.1 GCF_013817365.1 Methylibium sp.
AGCGGTGCCGCGGACCTTGTCGGGCAAGAAGATGGAGCTGCCGGTGAAGAAGCTGCTGATGGGCGCGGATGCGAAGCAGGTGCTCAACGCGGATGCGATGGCGAATGCGGGATGCGTGGATTGGTTCATCGAGTTCGCACGGCGGCGGGCCGCTGACGAGAACTGAACTGCTCCTCTCCTGCGGTACACAAAGCGCCCCCGCGAGGGAGAGCCGTACCGATCAGTCGGGGGGTCGCCGCGCCAGCGCCTATTCGGACCTGAGCTTTCTCACGCGTGCCGGGCCGGTAAGCAACTCCAGTTGGGCCTCAACGCGCGTGATGCGCCGGTCGTGATCCCGGAGCTCCCGAGACGTTTCCCTGAGGACTTCGCCAGCTCTCTTCACATCGTCCGAAAGTCGCAGGGCTTCTTTGAGGGCACCGATGGCCTCGCCAAAGGCGCTCATGCGTGCGCCGCCTTGTTCCTCCCGCCCGCAACAACAGCCCGCTTCTCTCGCGCTTCACGCCGTGCTTGCAACTCTTTCAACACTTCTCGAGCTTCGACCAAACCGCCTTGCAGAGACACTTTCGCCTCGGTGACCGCCTTGCGGACTTCGCTGGCCAGACTGAGCAACGCGGCTTCTTCGTCAGTGGGGTGCTGCTCGAAACGGCGACGAACCAGTTCGGCAACGCTGACCTCTTCGCGCTTTGCCTGCTCGACCAGAAGCGCCTTGAACTGCGGGGTGGATAGGAATGTGATTCGTTCGGTTCTCATGACGGGCCAGGACAGGGTAGGGGGGTAAGAGCATGTGCATGTGCATGCTAATGCTTGCGAACCATGCGAGCAAATGCCCGGTGCTTCCCCATTCGGCCCGTTGGGTGCTGACCGGCCGACCCCCTCGCAGCACGCAGGAAAACTGAGCATGATTGGCTTCATGCCGGTGCCGTCAGCGAACGCGCCAGCGCGTCGCCGACCTCTTGCATGAAAACGCGCACCCGCGCCGTGCGGCGCAGGTCGGCATGCGTGAGCAGCCACAGCGGGGTTTCCAGCCCCGCGATGTCGTCCGACACCGCCACGAGCTGCGGCTCGGCGCGCTCGACGAACACCGGCAGCACCGCCACACCCAGGCCCGACCGGGCCATGGCCACCGCGCTGTGCAGCAGATCGACGCGCAGCATCACCCGCTCGGCCGGCACGTTCTCGTGCATCCAGCGATCGAAGAAACGCGCGCGGCGGTCGCGCTCGTAGCCGATCCACGGCGCGTCCTCGACCAGCCGCTCGAGCGGCTGGCGCCGTTGCGGCAGTCCGGCCGCGCCGCGCAGGGCATAAACGCGAAAACGCACGGCCCCCAGCGGGCGGCCGACCAGGTGCTGCGGCACGTCTTTGCTCAGACGCAGCGCCACGTCGGCATCGCGGCGCGACAGATCGGCGAGTTGCGACGCTTCCTCGACTTCGATCGCGATGCCGGGATGCGCACGGGCAAACGCCGCCAGCGGTTCGGCCAGCAGGTACAGCATGGCAACGTGCGCGGTGTTCAACCGCAGGCTGCCGCTCAGGCGCAAGTCGCGGCCCAGCAGGCGGCGCTGCAACTCGTCGAGCACGGGCTGCATGCGGCGCGCCTCCTCGACCAGCAACTCGCCCGCCTCGGTGGGCGCGTAGCCGCTGCGCAGGCGCTCGAACAGGCGGGCGCCCAGGCGTTGCTCCAGCGCGTCGAGCCGGCGCAGCACGGTCGAATGGCGCACATCGAGGGCACGTGCCGCACCGGCCAGCGAGCCGGCCTCGGCGACCGCGAGTGCGTAGCGCAGATCGTCCCAGTTGAAGGCGCGCTGCTCGGCTGCGATGACGGTGTTGAAAACCGAGGTGGACACGGAGGGACTCCAGAGGTGAGCCGGAGGCGAGGCCGACGGCAGTGTGATTGGGGTACTGTGCTTTTTTGCAAACTCAAAGCGCATTTTATCTGCTTGTCAGTGCGATTTTGCAAACCTAAAGTCGTCTTCATCGCAACCAAGGAGCCGAACATGAAGACCCTCTCGAACTGGTCCGCCGCCGTATGGCGAGCCTATCTGCGCTGGAGTGGGCAGGGCTACGAAGCCTGGCGCGTTCGCCACCCGCGCAGCG